>NZ_JBFRGY010000003.1:0-267431 GCF_052115565.1 Microbacterium sp. 2MCAF23
CGGGCAGAAGATGCTCGGACTGATCCATGCGGCCGCCGTGATCGATGGGATCTACGACCGGCTCACCCAGCAGGCCCGGATGGTGCAGGTCGCGAACACGGCAGCCGTGAAAGACGCCACTGCGGGACGGACACCGGATCCGGACGCTCTGGGCGATTCGGACGATGACCGCAGCATCGACCAGCTCCGCGCCGACCTCTGCGCCGACACCCTCCTCACCGGCGCCCCGTCAGGGCGCGACACGACCGCGGGCCTGCTCGCCGCGATCCAGGCGCGAGTGGAAGTCACAGTCCCCGTGTTCACCGCGATGGCCGCCGACACCGCGGTCCCAGGTCTCGGCTCCACGTTCGGGATCCGCACCGAGCAACCCGCCGAACTCGCCGGCGGACAACCCATCGACACCCACACCGCCCGCATCCTCGCCGGTGGAGCCATCGCCTGGGAACGCGTACTCACCCACCCCATCACCGGGGCGATCCTCGCCGTCGACCACTACCGGCCCAACACCGACCTGCGCCGACTCCTGCACGCCCGCGACTCCCGCTGCCGATTCCCCACCTGCGGACTCCCACCCGCCGCCCAAGACCTCGACCACACCATCGACGCCGCCTACGGCGGCGCCACAGAGGAAGGCAACCTCGGCGGGCTCTGCCGACGCCACCACGTCCTCAAACACCAGACCACGTGGGCCGTGAAACAGAAGGGCGCGGGCGTCCTCGAATGGACCAGCCCCACCGGCTCGACCTACATCGACAAACCACCCGCCCCCGTCACCTTCACCACCGACGAACCGGACCCGCCACCCGTCGATAAAGCCGCGCCATTCTGACCCGCCTCCGGAACGCGAGAGCCCGGGATTCCGACGCCGCCCCGAGCCGTTCCGACCCATCGCGATCGCTTTGCGGCGACGTCAGGAAAGTCAGGAAAGAGGGCTTCCGATGCGCTCTCAGACCTCCGTCGCGACGACCTCGGCCTTGAACCCCTCGCTGTTCTCAAGCCAACCCGCATAGTGGCCGGGGCCTCCTGCATGCGGGTACCTGTCGTCGTACAGAGCGCTCCAGCCGTGCGAAGCGGCGGCCGCCATCAGCGCGTCGACGTCGCTCCGCGTTCCGCCGTGGAACGCCAGATGGTTCAATCCGGCCAGCCTGCGGTCGTGGCCGGGGCCGTGCAGCGCCGGAGCCGAGCAGATCGTGAGGTAGGCGTCGCCGTTCCGCCACGAGCGGCCCTCTGCCCAGACATCCGCCGGCTCGAACCCGACCTGTCCGAGCAGCCAACCCCATTCGACGGCGGACTGCGCCACGTCGGCGACCCAGAGTTCGACGTGATGGAATCCGCGCATCCGCTCATCCAACCAGACTCGCCACCGTGCCGCGCGGCCCCGTCCCGGGACGTCACACCCGTCGGGGCGGACGGATGCGGTGCCTTAGAATTCTCAGAACTCGGCACGCTCTGGGCCGGGCTCGAACACCCGAGACACACACGACGATTGGTGCCCTGTGCTTCCCGCATCGCCCGACGCGCTCGCCCCGGACTGGCTGAAGGAACCGGCCGATCCGAACGATCTCGCCCCGGGGGTGTGGCCGGCTTCCGCACGGCGCGACGCCGACGGACAGCTGGAACTCGGTGGCGTCGGCGTCGCCGAGCTGCGTGCCCGTTTCGGCACCCCGCTCTACGTGCTGGACGAGGCGGAGGTACGCGCCCACGCAGCCAGGATCAAGGCGGCCTTCGACGTTGCCGCGGCCGCTCACGACACCAAGGCGCGCGTCTACTACGCCGGGAAGGCGTTCCTCAGCACGGAAGTGGCTCGCTGGGTCACGCAGGAGGGCCTGCGCGTCGACGTCTGCAGCCGTGGTGAACTCGAGATCGCACTGGCCGCCGGCATCAAGCCGTCGCGGATCGGCTTCCACGGCAACAACAAGACCGTCGCCGAACTGGAGCGCGCCGTCGAGGTCGGGGTGGGCACGATCATCGTCGACTCCGCCATCGAGATCGAGCGCCTCGGCGCGATCGCCGAGCGCCGCAGCGCCGAGCGCAACGGCACGGGGTCCGACGGATACGTCCAGCGTGTGCTGCTCCGAGTGAACAGCGGCGTGCATGCGGAGACCCATGACTTCCTCGCCACCGCCCACGAGGACCAGAAGTTCGGCACTCCGCTGGAGGCCGCGCCCGCCCTCGTCGAGCGGATCCGCGAGATCCCCAGCTTGAAGCTGCGCGGTCTGCACTGCCACATCGGATCCCAGATCTTCGGTTCCGCCGGCTTCGCCGAGTCCGCGTCGCGCGTCGTCGAGCTGCACGCCGAGCTACGTGAGGGCGAGGAACTGCCCTTGCTCAACCTCGGCGGCGGTTTCGGCATCGCCTACACCGCGGCCGACGATCCGACGCCGATCGAGGAGCTCGCCACCGCCATCGTGGAGGCGGTCGCGCGTGAGTGCGAGGTGCGCGGGATTCCGCTCCCGACCCTCGCGTTCGAGCCGGGGCGCGCCGTCGTCGGCCAGGCCGGTGTGACCCTCTACGAAGTCGGCACCACCAAGGAGGTCTCACTCGGCGACCGAGGTGAGCGCCTCTACGTGAGCGTGGACGGCGGCATGAGCGACAACGCCCGCCCTGCCCTGTACGGATCCGAGTACTCGGCGCGCATCGCCTCACGCGAGGGCACCGGCGCACCGGTGCTCGCCCGGGTCGTGGGCTCGCACTGCGAATCGGGGGACATCGTCGTCGATCACGAGTACCTCCCCTCCGACGTCACCCCGGGCGACCTGCTCGCGGTGCCGGCGACCGGCGCGTACTGTCACGCGCTGTCCAGCAACTACAACCACACCGCGCGTCCCGCGGTCGTCGCCGTGCGCGACGGTCACGCGCGGGTGATCGTCCGGGGGGAGACCCTCGACGACCTCCTCTCCCGGGATGCGGGCATCGCCGCTCCGCGGACGAAGGAGCGCACCGGTGCCCGCACCGGAGAAGGAGAAGCATGACGGAACTCGACGGCACCCGCCGCACCCTGCGCGTCGCCCTGCTCGGGGCTGGATCCGTGGGGTCGCAGGTCGCGCGCCTGCTCCTCGAGCATCAGGGCGACCTGGCCGAGCGCAGCGGCGCCCGGCTGGAACTCGCAGGGATCCTCGTCCGGGACGTCGATGCGCCTCGCGACGCGGAACTGCCGCGTGAACTGCTCACGACCGATGCCGAGGTGCTGATCCAGAGTGCGGATATCGTGATCGAGCTCATGGGCGGCATCGAGCCGGCGCGCGGCTATGTGCTCCAGGCGCTGCGCAGCGGCGCCGATGTCGTCACCGGTAACAAGGCCCTGCTGGCCACTCACGGGGCCGAGATCTTCGAGGCCGCGGATCAGGTCGGTGCATCGGTGTCGTACGAGGCGGCGGTCGCCGCGGCGATCCCGATCATCCGCCCCCTGCGTGACTCGCTCGCCGGCGACCGGATCAAGCGGATCTTCGGAATCGTCAACGGCAGCACGAACTACATCCTCGACTCCATGGACCGCCAGGGCCTGAGCGCCCAGGAGGCGCAGCAGATCGCCACCGACCTCGGGTACCTCGAGGCCGACCCCACGCTCGATCTCGAGGGCTACGACGCGGCCCAGAAGGCCGCGATCCTGGCCAGCCTCGCGTTCCACACGCAGGTCTCGATCGATGACGTGCACCGCCAGGGCATCGAGTCCGTCACCGCCGACATGATCGCCGACGCCCGCCGAGCGGGCTACGTGATCAAGCTGCTGGCCGTATGCGAGCGTCTGTCCGAGGACGGCGGCGACGCCGTCTCGGTGCGCGTGTACCCGGCGCTGATCGACCGGGAGCACCCCATGGCGAGCGTGCACGGCGGCAACAACGCCGTCTTCGTGGAGGCTGAGGCCGCCGGTCCGCTCATGTTCTACGGTGCCGGCGCGGGCGGCGTGCAGACCGCGTCGGCCGTGCTCGGCGATGTCGTCTCGGCCGCACGCCGGCACATCGCCGGCGGTGTGGGCGTGGGGGAGTCGGCTCGGCAGAGCCTGCCGATCGCGCCGTTCGGACACATCACCACGCGCTATCAGATCACGATCGAGGTCGCCGACGTCACCGGCGTGCTCGCCACCGTCGCCGGGATCCTCAGCGACCACGGCGTCTCCATCGCCACCGCGCTGCAGACGATCGAGCGAGGCGAGCAGCGCAGCACCGCCCGCCTCGTGATCGGCACCCACCGCGCCACCGAGCAGGCTCTCAGCGACACCGTCGCCCGCCTCGCCGACAGCGACGCCGTCACCCGCGTGGTGTCGGTGCTGCGGGTCGAGGGGGAGTGACGGTGAACGCTGCGACCGGCCCGATGCCCGGGCGCACCGTCGAGGTGCGCGTCCCCGCCACGAGTGCCAACCTCGGCCCCGGGTTCGACACCCTCGGTCTCGCGCTGAGCATGTACGACGAACTCGAGGTCACGGCACTCGAGCCGGGACGGATCGACGTCGAGGTCTCCGGATCCGGCGCCGACGAGATCGCCCGCGACGCCTCCAACCTCGTCATCCGCTCGATCGCGCACGTCTTCGCCGATGTGGGCGTCCCGATGCCGGGGATCCATCTCGTGGCAAACAACGGTGTGCCGCACGGGCGCGGGCTCGGCTCGTCCGGCGCCGCGGTCGCGGCCGGAGTGCTGGCCGCGAAGGGATTGCTGGAAGGGATCGTCGACCTCGACGACGATGCGCTGTTGCGTCTTGCGACGGAGCTCGAAGGGCACCCCGACAATGTGGCTCCTGCCCTGTTCGGCGGTCTGACCATCGCCTGGACGGCTGCGCGCGGCCCGCAGCACAAGAAGCTGCTCGTGCACCGCGGCGTCTCGCCGCTGGTGCTGGTGCCCGGCTACACGATGTCGACCAAGGCGGCGCGCAGTCTGCAGCCGGAGCAGGTGCCGAGCGAGGATGCGGTGTTCAACGTCTCCCGCTCCGCGCTGCTCATCGCAGCGCTCACGCAGAGCCCCGATGTGCTGCTGGACGCCACCGACGACCGCCTGCACCAGGACTACCGCGCGCCCGCGATGCCCGAGACGAACCGACTCGTACGCGCCCTGCGCGCCGAGGGTTTCGCGGCGGTCGTCTCCGGCGCCGGCCCCAGCGTGCTCGTGCTGTGCGACGGACCGGGCAGCCGCCTCGAAGCCGTGCGAATCGCCGAGGCTGCCACGGACACTCCGTGGATCCCGCAGATGGTCGCCGTCGATGTGCGGGGTGGTACAGTGAGGGAACGAGCGGAGGGTTCTTCGTCACAATCGTGATCCCGACCCGCGACGCACTTACCGCGTCAGCCGCACAGCACCCGAAACCGCACCACGAGCCGGTCACCGAGCTCTCTGCGAGCGTGTTCTCCGGGTGGCATGCAGGGGACAGCCTGTTCTCGGCATGATCGTGCGGTCGCGCCCCGGCATCTGCCGTGTGCGCATCGAATTTCCCACGACTTACAAGAGGAGTACTCGTGGAGACTATCTCCGAGACCCAGATCGAGACCTCGGCTCCGGCTGAGCACGCGCCCGCCGAGGACGCACCCAAGGCCCCGCGCAAGCGCGCTCCGCGCCGCGCGACCACGGCCACCGCTGCCGCGAAGGCCGCGGAGGCTGCGGAGTCCGCGCCCGCAGGCGGGGAGGCATCGCCCGCCGCCGAGACACCGGCCGAGGACGCTCCGAAGGCCAAGGCCCCGCGCCGCAGCCGTGCGAAGAAGACCGAGGAGGCTCCCGCCGAGACGGCCGCCGCCGACGCTGCCCCTGCCGCCGACGCTGGCCCTGCTGCCGACGCCGCCCTCGCGGCCGACGCGTCGGCCGAAGAGGCCCCGAAGGCGCGGGCCCCGCGCCGCAGCCGTGCGAAGAAGACCGACGACGCCCCGGCGGAGTCCGGCGAGGCGGCGCCGGCTGAGGCCGCAGCCGAGCCGGTCACGAAGGAGGCGCCCGCGGACGCGGCGCCTGCCGACGCGCAGCCTGCCGACAATTCCGCCGACGGCGGCGAGGAGACGAGCGGCCGCAGCCGCAGCCGGTCCCGCTCGCGCAGCCGCAACCGCAACGGAGGCCAGGACGGCCAGAGCAACGGTGGCCAGAACAACAACGGCCAGAGCAACAACAACGGCCAGAACAACAACCAGGGCGGCCGTGGCGGCGCTCAGGACATCGACGAGGACGGCGGCACTGGCCGCGGCCGCCAGCGCAACAAGCGCCGGGGCGGTCAGAACCAGAACGTCGACGAGTTCGAGACCGAGATCGGCGAGGACGACGTCCTCATCCCGATCGCGGGCATCCTCGACGTGCTCGACAACTACGCCTTCGTGCGCACCACCGGCTACCTCTCCGGCCCCAGCGACGTGTACGTCTCGCTCGGCCAGGTGAAGAAGTACAACCTGCGCAAGGGCGACGCCGTCGTCGGTGCGATCAAGCAGCCCCGCGAGGGCGAGCAGCAGGGCCGCCAGAAGTACAACGCGCTGGTGAAGGTCGACTCGGTCAACGGCCTGAGCACGGAGGACGCCGCGAACCGCGTCGAGTTCTCCGCCCTCACCCCGCTCTACCCGCAGGAGCGCCTGCGCCTGGAGACGGCGCCGGAGAAGCTCACGCAGCGCATCATCGATCTCGTCGCCCCGATCGGCAAGGGCCAGCGCGGCCTCATCGTCGCGCCCCCGAAGGCCGGCAAGACGATCGTGCTGCAGCAGATCGCCAACGCGATCGCGCAGAACAACCCCGAGGTGCACCTCATGGTCGTGCTCGTCGACGAGCGCCCCGAAGAGGTCACCGACATGCAGCGCACGGTGAAGGGCGAGGTCATCGCCTCGACCTTCGACCGTCCGGCAGAGGATCACACCACCGTCGCCGAGCTCGCGATCGAGCGTGCCAAGCGCCTGGTGGAGCTGGGGCGCGACGTCGTCGTGCTGCTCGACTCGATCACCCGCCTCGGCCGCGCGTACAACATCGCCGCTCCGGCCTCCGGCCGCGTGCTCACCGGCGGCGTGGACGCATCGGCGCTCTACCCGCCGAAGCGCTTCTTCGGCGCCGCGCGCAACATCGAGAACGGCGGATCCCTCACGATCCTCGCGACCGCACTGGTGGAGACCGGATCCAAGATGGACGAGGTCATCTTCGAGGAGTTCAAGGGCACCGGCAACAGCGAGCTGCGCCTGAGCCGCGCGCTGGCCGACAAGCGGATCTTCCCGGCCGTGGACGTCAACGCGTCCTCGACCCGCCGCGAGGAGATGCTGCTGAGCCCCGACGAGGTCAAGATCACCTGGAAGCTGCGTCGTGCCCTCGCCGGGCTCGACCCGCAGCAGGCGCTCGAGGTCGTCCTCGGCAAGCTCAAGGAGACCGACTCGAACGTCGAGTTCCTGCTGCAGATGCAGAACGCGCAGCTGGGGAAGCCCTCCGCGGGCACCGGCCACAGCCACGCGTCCGAGAACAGCATCCGCTGATCCGCGCAGCCTGAACGCTGCCTCATCCGGGAGGGATCCGGTCGTCATGTTCGAGCAGGTCGAGTCGCTGCGCGACGAGCACCGCAGGGTGGAGAGAGAGCTCTCGGACCCTGAGGTGCACGCCGACGCGGCGCGGGCGAAGCGGGTCAACCGCCGCTACGCCGAGCTCAGCCGCATCGTGAAGGCGCATGACGACTGGATCGCCGCCGGCGAGGATCTCGAGACCGCGCGCGAGTTCGCCCGCGAGGACGAGTCGATCGCGGCGGAGATCCCCGGCATGGAGGAGGGGCTGCAGGCCGCCCAGGAGAAGCTCCGGCGCCTGCTGATCCCTCGGGATCCGGATGACGCCCGTGACGTGATCATGGAGATCAAGGCGGGGGAGGGCGGAGCCGAATCCGCCCTCTTCGCCGCCGACCTGCTGCGCATGTACGTGCAGTACGCGGCGTCCAAGGGCTGGAAGACCGAGCTGCTCGATCGCACCGAATCGGATCTCGGCGGTTACAAGGACGTGCAGGTCGCGATCAAGGGATCCTCCACGGACCCCTCCCAGGGCGTCTGGGCCCACCTCAAGTACGAGGGCGGCGTGCACCGGGTGCAGCGCGTACCGGCGACCGAGTCACAGGGCCGGATCCACACGTCCACCACCGGGGTGCTGGTGTTCCCCGAGGTGGATGAGCCCGACGAGATCGCGATCAACCAGAACGACCTCAAGATCGACGTGTTCCGTTCCTCAGGGCCTGGCGGCCAGTCCGTGAACACGACGGACTCCGCGGTGCGCATCACGCACGTGCCGAGCGGGATCGTCGTGTCCATGCAGAATGAGAAGTCGCAGCTGCAGAACCGTGAGGCGGCCATGCGGGTGCTGCGCGCCCGTCTGCTGGCCAAGCAGCAGGAGGAGCTCGACGCCGCGGCCTCCGATGCGCGTCGCTCGCAGATCCGCGGCATGGACCGCTCCGAGCGGATCCGCACCTACAACTTCCCCGAGAACCGGATCGCGGATCACCGCACCGGGTTCAAGGCCTACAACCTCGATGCCGTGATGGACGGGGCGCTCGAGCCGCTCATCGAGTCCGCGATCCACGCGGACGAGGAGGCCAGGCTCGCCGCCCTCGGCACCGAGGACTGACCGCCCGACACCCCGGAGAGCGTTCCGTCACCACGCTCCGCGCGTGGGTGCGCGTCCTTCGCGCGCGTCGTCCGGTAGCGCCATTTCGGCACGCATCCCCAGCAGCCGCACCGGCCGGTCGGGGTCTATCCGGGCGATGAGCTCCCGTGCCTTCGCGATGACGAGATCGCGGTCGACGGTCTCCGGGATCCGCTTGGTGAACGTCTTCGTCGTGAACGGGGCGTAGCGCACCTTCAGCCCGAGGCCGATGACGGGCCGTCCGTCCTCGGCGACGTCGTCCAGAACCTGTTCGAGCAGCGTCAGTGCGGCCTGCTCGATCTCCGCGCGGTCGGCGAGATCGGTCTGGTAGGTCGTCTCACGGCTGTGCCCGCGCGCGACCCAGGGTGTGTCGTCGACGACGGCGGATCCGCCGCCCTGTCCGAGTTCGCGGTACCAGAGCCCCATCCGCGGGCCGAACTCGGCGACGAGCCCGTCCTCCGGCGCGGTCGAGAGTTCGGCGACCGTGCGGATCCCGAGGGCCACGAGGCGCTTCGACACCTTCGGGCCGACGCCCCAGAGCTCGATCACGGGGCGTTCGCCCATCACGTCGTCCCAGTTCTCGGCCGTGAGGCGGAACACGCCCCGGGGCTTGCCGAACCCGGTCGCGATCTTCGCCCGTACGAGCGTGTCCCCGATGCCCACGCTGCAGTGCAGTCCGGTGCGCTCCAGGACGGCATGCTGCAGGCGCCGTGCGTACGCCTCAGGATCGTCCGTGTCGACGCCGACGAACGCCTCGTCCCAGCCCAGCACCTGCACCACGGCGCCCGGCTGGGCCCGCACCGCCGCCATCACTTCGGCGGAGGCGGCCAGATACGCGGGCGCGTCCACCGGCAGGATCACCGCATCCGGAGCCTTGCGAGCCGCGATCCGCAGCGGCATCCCCGAGCCCACGCCGAACGCGCGCGCCTCGTAGGACGCCGTCGACACCACCGCGCGCTCGGTCGGATCGCCGCGACCGCCCACAATGAGCGCAAGCCCGGCCAGCTCGGGACGGCGCAGCACCTCGACGGCCGCGATGAACTGGTCGAGGTCCACATGGAGCACCCAGCGCATGCCCCGACAGTACGCGTCGCGAGCCGGGCGCGCACCCGTGCCCCGCTATGCTCCGGCCATGAGCCTCTTCCTCACGCGCACCCTGATCTTCGTGGCATCCTCCGCGATCGGCCTCATCGTGGCCGATCTGCTGCTGACGGGTTTCACCATCGAGTGGAGCAAGTGGTGGGGCTTCGTGCTGTGCGTGCTCATCTTCACGGTGCTGCAGAGCCTGCTCGCGCCCTGGATCACGTCCATGGCCAACCGCTACGCGCCGGCGCTGCTGGGCGGGATCGGCATCATCTCCACCTTCGTGGCGCTGCTCATCGTCGTGCTGCTGCCCATCGGCGGCCTGCGGATCACCGATGCGCTCGGCTGGGGGCTCGGACCGGTCGTGGTCTGGATCATCACGGCGGTTTGCACCGTCGTCCTGCCGCTGCTGCTGATCAAGCGGGAGGTGCGCGAAGCGGCGGCGCTCAAGGCCGCGGCCAAGAAGCGCTGACGAGGAGGCCCCGCGGGGGCGAGGTCAGATCGAGTAGTCGGGCACCGACAGGATCCTCGCCGTGTTCTCTCCCTCGACACGAGGTCTGGCCCTGGCGGGAACCCCGGTGAGCACGGAGTCGGCGGGCGCGTCCTTCGTGACGACGGCGTTGGCGCCGATGGCGGAGCGCGCACCGATGACGACGGGGCCGAGGATCTTCGCTCCTGCGCCGACCACGACGCCGTCCTGGAGCGTGGGGTGGCGCTTGCCCGCGTCGCGGGTGCGGCCGCCGAGGGTGACCCCGTGGTAGAGCATCACATCGTCGCCGACCTCGGCGGTCTCACCGATCACGACGCCCATGCCGTGGTCGATGAAGAAGCGACGGCCGATCGTGGCGCCGGGGTGGATCTCGACGCCGGTCAGCCAGCGGGCGACCTGCGAGCCCATCCGTGCCGGGAAGCGCAGCCCGCGCGTCCACAGCGCATGGTTCACGCGATGCGCCCAGATGGCGTGCAGACCCGGGTAGAGCAGGGCGATCTCGATCCCGCCACGTGCGGCGGGGTCACGGAGCCGGGCGGATGCGATGTCTTCGCGCATCCGCCCGGCCCACGACATGCCAGAGTGCGGCATCAGTCCTCGCGCAGGTCCTCGAACAGGGCGGTGGACAGGTAGCGCTCGCCGGTGTCCGGCGCGATCACGACGATGGTCTTGCCCGTGTTCTCGGGGCGTGCGGCGACCTTCAGCGCCTGTGCGACGGCGGCGCCGGCGGAGATGCCGACCAGCAGCCCCTCCTTCGCCGCCAGGTCCCGGGCGGTGCTGAGGGATTCCTCGAAGCCGGCGGTGATGATCTCATCGATGACGTCGCGGTCCAGGATCGCGGGGACGAAGTTCGGGCCGATGCCCTGGATCTTCGCCGGGCCGGGGTGCCCCTCGCTGAGCAGGGGGGAGTCGGTCGGCTCGACGGCGATGACCTTCACCTCGGGGTTGGCCGCCTTGAGGGCCTGACCGGTGCCGGTGATGGTGCCACCGGTGCCGATGCCCGCGACGAAGAAGTCGACGTCGCCGTCGGTGTCGCGCAGGATCTCCTGCGCCGTGGTCTCGCGGTGGATCTGCGGGTTCGCGGCGTTCTCGAACTGTCGGGCCCAGACGGCCCCCGGGGTCTCCGCGATGATCTCCTGCAGCTTCTCGATCGCGCCCTTCATGCCCAGGGTCGGGTCGGTCAGCACGAGCTCTGCGCCGAACGCCTTCAGCAGCACGCGGCGCTCCTTCGACATGGAGGAGGGCATCGTCAGGATCACGCGGTAGCCACGCGCGGCGCCCACCATGGCCAGGGCGATGCCGGTGTTGCCGCTCGTCGCCTCGACGATCGTGCCACCGGGCTTCAGCTCGCCGGAGGCCTCCGCGGCGTCGACGATCGCGATGCCGATGCGGTCCTTGACGCTCGAGGCCGGGTTGAACGACTCGAGCTTGACCAGCACCGTGGCGCCGAGGCCCTCGGTCACGTGGTTCAGCTTGACGAGCGGGGTGTTGCCGAACGTGCTGGTGATGTCGGAGTGGATGCCTGCCATGAGGGACCTTTCGATGGACGCACTTCTTCGGGGTTGCCACGATCCCATCCCGCTTCCGACGGGGACACGATCGAGCACAGCCTAGGACGATGGCGTGTGGGCCCGGTGAATGTGACGCCCGCATTACGCTGGACGTCTATGTCCGTGCCCCTTGCCGATGCCCTCCGCCGCGCCGCCACGACCCTCGGCGACGGCGGCGTCCCGGATCCCGTCGTCGACGCCGAGCTCCTGGCCGGGCACGTCCTCGGGCTCGGTCGCGGCGCCGTCCAGGCGGCGATGATCCGCGGAGACGTGCTGACCGATGCGGACGAGGCTGCCCTGGACGCGCTCGTCGCACGCCGTGCCGCGCGGGAGCCGCTTCAGCATCTCACCGGCATGGCGCCGTTCCGCCACCTCGAGCTGGCGGTGGGGCCCGGTGTGTTCGTGCCGCGCCCGGAGACCGAGATCGTCGCGCAGTTCGCGATCGACGCGCTGCTCGCGACCGCCTCGCCGGTTCCTGTCGGCGTGGATCTGTGCACCGGATCCGGAGCCATCGCCCTCGCTCTCGCGACGGAGGTGCCGCACGCACAGGTGCATGCCGTCGAGCTCTCGCCCGAGGCGCACGCCTGGGCGCTGCGGAACACGGCGGGGCAGGAGAACCTCTCCCTGGTGCTCGGTGACCTCCGCTCGGAGCTGGGGGAGTTGGACGGCACGGTCGACGTGGTCATCTCCAATCCTCCGTATGTGCCGGACGATGCCGTCCCGCGCGATCCGGAGGTGCGCCTTCACGACCCTGCGCTCGCGCTGTACGGCGGCCCCGACGGACTCGACGTGGTGCGCGCGATCAGCCGCCGCGCCTGGGCGCTGCTGCATCCCGGCGGGACGCTCGTGCTCGAGCACGCGGAGGTGCAGGGCGACGCGATCCGTGAGCTCCTCGCTGCGGACGGCTGGCGCGCGACGGCGACGCACCGCGACCTGACCCAGCGCGACCGCGCGACGACGGCGATCCGCCCGTAGCCGGATCCGCCGGCTTGGGGAGATCCGCACCCCCGCTCAGGGCGCACGGCGCCGCGCCCCGTAGACTGGGCCGGTCATGTCCTCAGTCTTCGATAGCCGCGACGCGGATCAGATCCTCACCGGTATGCGCCAGGCCCGTCTTGCCATCGGCCGCGGCGAGCTGGTCGTGCTGCCCACCGATACCGTCTACGGCGTGGGCGCCGATGCCTTCAGCCCCGCCGCCGTGCAGCGCCTGCTCGACGCGAAGGGGCGAGGGCGCCAGCAGCCACCGCCCGTCCTCGTCGGCAGCACTGCCACTCTCGCCGCCCTCGTGGAGACCGTGCCGGAGCCGGTGCAGCGTCTGGTCGACGAGTTCTGGCCCGGCGGGCTCACGATCGTGCTGCCCGCGCAGCAGTCTCTGGTCTGGGATCTGGGCGAGACCCACGGCACGGTCGCCGTGCGGATGCCCGACCACCGGGTCGCGCTCGCCCTGCTCGAGGAGACCGGCCCGCTCGCCGTCTCCAGCGCGAACCTGACCGGGGAGCCGGCCGCCGTCGAGGTCGATCAGGCCAAGGACATGCTCGGCGACAGCATCGAGGTCTACCTCGACGCAGGTCCCGCGACCCGTGGCGTCGCCTCCACGATCGTCGACGCCACGTCGCTCGTGCGCCCGGGGGGCGAGGACCCGAAGGTGCGCGTGCTCCGCGAGGGTGCGGTCTCCCGCGACGAGCTCGCCCGCGTGCTCGGGGACCTGCTCGACGAGCAGCCCTGATCCCGGCCGGAGGAGAGCGACCCCGTGAAGCAGTACCTGTTCACCGTGATCCTCACGGCAGCCGTGACCCTGGCCTGCTCGTGGGCGGTGTGGCAGCTCAGTCTGCGCTTCAAGTTGTACCCGGGCATCCGTGAGCGCGATGTGCACACGACGCCGACGCCGCGGCTCGGGGGAGTGGCGATGCTGCTCGGCATCCTGGCGGCGTTCACCGCGAGCGCGGCCAGTCCGTTCTTCCACATCATCTGGGCGCAGCCGCAGACGATGTGGTCGGTGGTCGGCGCGGTCTTGCTCATCGCGATCGTCGGCGTCATCGATGATCTGTGGGATCTGGACTGGATGATCAAGCTGGGAGCGCAGTTCCTGGCCGCGGGGCTGGTGACGATCGTCGGCGGGCTGCAGATCGCCTCGCTCCCGCTCGCCGAGCCCGTGATCGGATCCAACTGGCTGAGCATCGTGATCACGATGTTCGCGATCGTCATCGTCATGAACGCGGTGAACTTCATCGACGGGCTCGACGGCCTGGTCGCCGGCGTCTGCCTCATCGCCAACGGCGTCTTCTTCGCCTACTCCTACATCATCGCCCGCGACATCGGCCAGTCCAGCTACTTCAGCCTCGCCCCGTTCATCGCGGCCGTGCTGATCGGCGCATGCATCGGATTCCTGCCGATGAACTGGAGCCCCGCGAAGCTGTTCATGGGCGACTCCGGCGCCCTCGTGATCGGCCTGCTCATGGCGACCAGCGCCGTCGCCATCACCGGGCAGCTGAATCCCGCTGTGCTCACCAACGCGCAGATCGGGCGCTCCCAGCTGCTCGGCGCGTTCATCCCGATCCTGCTGCCGGTCGTCGTGGTGCTGCTGCCGCTGCTCGATTTCGGACTGGCCGTGCTGCGACGCATGGGCGCGGGCAAGTCGCCGTTCTCGCCCGATCGTAAGCACCTGCACCACCGCATGCTCGACCTCGGCCACCGCGGCCGCGATGCCGTGCTCATCTTCTACGCGTGGACGGCCATCATCTCGATCGCCGTGCTGCTGATGTACATCGGCTCGCGCGAGGGCTGGTACGGCGAATACGCCGCCGGCATCATCTTCGGCGTCGTCGGGGCCGCGGCCTGCCTCGTCGTCACCCTCATCCCGTCGCGTCCGCGCGCATCCCAGAAGGAATCGAAATGAGCTCCGCGAGCGACCGCCCCTCCGCCGGCCAGAGCCCCGTCACCAGCACCCCGGTCCTGCGCACGGCGCTGATCGCCTCCGGCATCGCCGCCGTCGTACTCGCGATCGTGGCCGGGATCATCGGGGGAGTGCTCAAGGGCGCCCCGGGCGTGTGGAGCGGCCTGATCGGCGCCCTCATCGCGGTGCTCTTCGGGGCGATCACAGCCGGCAGCATCCTCATCGCCAACCGCTGGTTCGGGCAGGAGCTGTACGTGCAGCTGTTCTTCGCGATCGTGATGGGCGGCTGGTTCCTCAAGCTGGGGCTGTTCTTCGTGCTCATCCTCGTTCTGCGCGGGCAGCCCTGGCTGGAGCCGCTCGTCTTCTTCTGGGCGCTGCTGGCAGGCGTGCTGGTCTCGCTCGCGATCGACGCGGTGGTGTTCCTGAAGATGCGGCTGCCCGTCGTCAGCGACGCATCCCTGCCGACCGTCGCCCCCGAAGACGTCGCTCCGGGCGCGGGAACCGGCTCACAGCAGGCTCCGGACGCGGATTCAGGCAACTCACTGGTCTGATAGGCTGGAACCCGAGCCCGCTCGTCACGCGAGCGTTGCGCTGTGAAGCATATCGACCGACGCCCCGGTAGCCCCCGGTGCCCCGACGCTGGAGCCCGCGCTGTTTAATCTTGCTGCGACCATGATCCCTCGACTGGCCGACAACGGCGGGTTCCACGGACCGTCCATCGACGACTTCTTCCCCGCGCCGTTGTTCTACATCGCCGGCATCGGCGTGACACGCATCAACCTGGTGCAGGCGTTCTCGGTGCTCGTTCTGGTGCTCTTCCTCGTGCTCGGCACCCGACGCATGAAGATCGTCCCCGGGCGGTTCCAGAGCGTCGTGGAGATGGGCCTGGACTTCGTCCGCGGCGGCATCGCGCACGACCTGCTCGGACGCAAGGACGGCGACCGCTTCCTGCCGCTTCTGACGACGATCTTCTTCATGACGCTGTTCTTCAACCTGACGGGCATCATCCCGTTCCTGAACATCGCCGGATCCAGCGTCGCGGCCGTTCCGCTCATGCTGGCGGTCATCAGCTACGTGACCTTCATCTACGCGGGTCTCAAGAAGAGCCCGAAGAACTTCGTGAAGAACGCGCTGTTCCCCTCGGGCGTGCCATGGCCGGTCTACTTCATCGTGACGCCGATCGAGATCATCTCGACCTTCGTGATCCGCCCGGTCACCCTCATGCTGCGACTGCTGATGAACATGGTTGTCGGGCACATGCTGCTCGTGCTGTGCTTCTCGGCCACCTGGTTCTTCTTCTTCACGGCGGGTGGCGGCTGGGCCGTCCTCGGCATCCCGACCCTCGCCTTCGGAGGCGCCTTCACGGCCCTCGAGATCCTGGTCGCTGTCCTCCAGGCCTACGTCTTCACCGTCCTCACCGCGGTCTACATCCAGCTCGCGGTCGCAGAAGAGCACTGACAACCCCTGCGGGCGGCGAACCTGCCGCCCACAACGAAAGGAAAAATCCGTGGACGCTACTACGGTTCTCGCAGCAGTCAACGGCAACCTCGCGGCAATCGGCTACGGCCTCGCCGCCATCGGCCCGGCCATCGGCGTGGGCATCGTCGTCGGCAAGACGATCGAGGGTGTCGCCCGCCAGCCCGAGCTGGCCGGTCGCCTGCAGGTCCTGATGTGGATCGGCATCGCCTTCACCGAGGCGCTCGCATTCATCGGCATCGCCGTCGGCTTCATCCCCTTCCCGTAACCCGCACTCGAATCCCGAAGGAGACAGGATGCTGAACGCTCTTGTCACGCACCTCGCGGCCGAGGGTGAGACGAAGAACCCGATTCTTCCCGAGACCTACGATCTCGTCTGGTCGGGTCTGTTCTTCCTGATCATCTTGTTCGTGGTGTGGAAGGTCGCTCTTCCCCGGTTCACGAAGATGCTCGACGAGCGCTCCGCGGCCATCGAGGGCAACATCGCCAAGGCCGATGAGGCGCAGAAGCAGGCCGAGGCCGCGCTGGAGGAGTACACCCGCCAGCTCGCCGAGGCCCGCACCGAGGCCGGCGCGATCCGCGAGACCGCCCGTGAGGACGGCAAGAAGATCGTCGCCGAGGCCAAGGAGACCGCTGCCGCAGAGGCCGCTCGCACGACCGCAGCCGCACACGCGCAGATCGAGGCCGAGCGCCAGACGGCGTTCGTCTCGCTGCGCAACGAGGTCGGCGGCCTCGCCCTCGACCTCGCCGGTGGCGTGGTCGGCGAGACCCTCTCCGACGACGCACGCGCGACGGCCGTCGTGGACCGCTTCCTGGCGGACCTCGAGGCCTCCGAGGCGGCGAAGTAATGGGCAGCGCGACCGCTCAGGCCCTTGAGGCGTCGAGCAGCGCTCTGACCGCCGCGCAGGGCATCACCCTCGACGTCGCCGGAGACCTGTTCTCCGCTACGCGCCTGATCGGTGAGTCCTCCGCGCTGAGCGGCGCGCTCGCCGATCCGTCTGCTCCGGTCGAGGCCCGCGCGGCACTCGTGTCGCGCGTCTTCGCCGGCGCGTCGGCGCCTGCGCAGCAGGTGCTGACCGTCGCGGTCTCGCAGCGCTGGTCCTCCGCCGCCGACCTGGTCGACGGTGTGGAGGAGCTGGCCGTGCGCGCTGCGGCGATCGCCGCGCCCGACGCCGACATCGAGGGCGAGCTGTTCTCGGTGTCGCGCCTGGTGGCCGGCAACGCCGATCTCGAACTCGCCCTGGGCAGCCGCCTGGGCGGCGGTGAGGGCAAGGCCGCGCTCGTGCAGAAGCTGGTCGGTGCGAGCCTGCACCCGGCCACGTCGCTGACCCTCACCTCGCTGGTGCGCCAGCAGCGTGGGCGCCGCGTGCGCCGGCTGCTGAGCAGGGCGATGCGCATCGTGTCCACGCAGCGCGACCGGATCGTCGCGACGGTGCACACCGCCGCTCCGCTGAGCGCGCCGCAGCGCGACCGTCTCCGCGCGGTTCTGGCCGGGCGCTACGGCCGCCAGATCGCGCTGAACGAGGTGCTCGACTCCTCCGTCGTCGGAGGCCTGCGCGTGCAGGTCGCGGACGATGTCATCGACGGCAGCATCTCCGCCCGCCTCGCCGATCTCCGGCACAAGCTCGCGGGCTGAAACACGACTTCGCGCGGGAAGCCGCGCACCCATACACAAAGGGAAGACAATGGCAGAACTTTCGATCAGCCCCGACGTCATCCGTGACGCGCTGAAGGACTTCGTCGCCGCGTACGAGCCCACGGGCGGCGTGGCGACCGAGGTCGGCACCGTCATCGACGCAGCGGATGGCATCGCGCACGTCGAGGGCCTGCCCGGCGTCATGGCGAACGAGCTCGTGACCTTCGCCGACGGCACCAAGGGACTCGCACTGAACCTGGATGAGCACGAGATCGGTGTCGTCGTCCTCGGCGAGTTCTCCGGTGTCGAGGCCGGCCAGGAGGTCACCCGCACCGGTGAGGTGCTCTCCGTCCCGGTCGGCGACGGCTACCTCGGCCGGGTGGTCGACCCGCTCGGCAACCCGATCGACGGCCTCGGTGAGATCGCGACGGAGGGCGTCCGTGCTCTCGAGCTGCAGGCGCCTGGCGTCATGCAGCGCAAGAGCGTGCACGAGCCGATGCAGACCGGCATCAAGGCCATCGACGCGATGATCCCGGTTGGCCGCGGCCAGCGCCAGCTCATCATCGGCGACCGCCAGACCGGCAAGACCGCGATCGCGATCGACACGATCATCAACCAGAAGGCCAACTGGGACTCCGGCGACGTCAACAAGCAGGTCCGCTGCATCTACGTCGCGATCGGCCAGAAGGGCTCGACCATCGCCTCCGTCAAGGGCGCGCTGGAAGAGGCCGGCGCCCTGGAGTACACGACCATCGTCGCCGCCCCGGCGTCCGACCCGGCCGGCTTCAAGTACCTCGCCCCCTACACCGGATCGGCCATCGGCCAGCACTGGATGTACGGCGGCAAGCACGTCCTGATCATCTTCGACGACCTGTCGAAGCAGGCCGAGGCCTACCGCGCCGTGTCGCTGCTGCTGCGCCGTCCGCCGGGCCGCGAGGCCTACCCGGGTGACGTCTTCTACCTGCACTCCCGTCTGCTGGAGCGCTGCGCGAAGCTGTCCGACGAACTCGGCGCCGGTTCGATGACGGGCCTGCCCATCATCGAGACCAAGGCGAACGACGTCTCGGCGTACATCCCGACCAACGTGATCTCGATCACCGACGGCCAGATCTTCCTGCAGTCCGACCTGTTCAACGCCAACCAGCGTCCGGCTGTCGACGTGGGCATCTCGGTGTCCCGCGTCGGTGGTGACGCCCAGGTCAAGTCGATCAAGAAGGTCTCCGGCACGCTGAAGCTCGAGCTGGCGCAGTACCGCTCGCTCGAGGCCTTCGCGATGTTCGCGTCCGACCTCGACCAGGCTTCCCGCCGTCAGCTGGCTCGCGGCGCGCGCCTCACCGAGCTGCTCAAGCAGCCGCAGTACTCGCCGTACCCCGTCGAGGAGCAGGTCGTCTCGATCTGGGCCGGTACCAAGGGCAAGCTCGACTCGATCGAGGTCGAGGACGTGCTGCGCTTCGAGCGCGAGCTGCTGGATCACCTGCGTCGCAACACCACCGTGCTCGACACCCTCCGTGAGACCAACGTCCTCGACGACGACACGGCCGCAGAGCTGGAGAAGGCCACCGACGCCTTCCTCCTCGAGTTCCAGGGCGGCAAGGGCCACGGCATCGGCGCTCCCGGACACGAGGAGCACAGCGCCGCGGACGTCGACGACGTGAACCAGGAGAAGATCGTCAAGGGCCGCCGCGCGTAATCGCGGGGATTCTCAGCTATGGGCGCACAACTCCGGGTCTACAAGCAGAAGATCTCTTCTGCTCAGACGACCAAGAAGATCACGAAGGCGATGGAACTCATCGCGGCTTCGCGCATCCAGAAGGCGATGGCGCGTGTCAACGCGTCCTCGCCCTTCGCGCGGGCCGTGACGAGGGCCGTGTCCGCCGTCGCGACGCATTCCAACGTCGACCACCCGCTCACCCGTGAGCCCGAGACGATCCGCCGCTCCGCGGTCGTGATCTTCTCGAGCGATCGGGGTCTGGCCGGCGCGTTCAACTCGCAGATCCTGCGCGAGGCCATGGAGCTCGCCGAGCTCCTGCGCTCGGAGGGTCGCGAGCCGGTGTTCTACCTGGTCGGTCGCAAGGCCGTCGGGTACTTCCAGTTCCGGCGCCTCGAGGCCGCCGCGGAGTGGACGGGTGACACCGACACGCCGTCCTTCCACACGGCAGAGGCCATCGCTGCCTCGCTGCTGGAGGCTTTCGAGCGCGGTGGCCAGCAGGGCGGCGTGGACGAGATCCACCTCGTGTACAACCGCTTCGTCAGCATGATGACCCAGTCGCCCGAGACGGTGCGCCTGCTTCCGCTGGAGATCGCGGAGGCCGACGCGGCCGACACCTCGAGTGCCGTGTACCCGTTGTACGAGTTCGAGCCGGATGCGGCGACGGTGCTCGACGCGATCCTGCCGGTGTACATCCAGAGCCGGGTCTTCAACGCCCTCCTGCAGTCGTCCGCCGCCAAGCAGGCTGCGACGCAGAAGGCGATGAAGTCGGCCAGCGACAACGCCGACAAGCTCATCACCGACTACACCCGCCTGCGCAACAACGCGCGTCAGGCGGAGATCACGCAGCAGATCGCCGAGATCGTCGGCGGCGCCGACGCATTGTCGTCGAGCAAGTAAGACCCCTCAGGAGAGAGACGAATTATGACTGCCACCGCTACGACGGTCGTCGGCCGCGTTGCTCGCGTCACCGGCCCGGTCGTCGACATCGAGTTCCCGCACGACTCGATCCCCGACATCTACAACGCGCTGAAGACGACGATCACCATCGGCGAGGAGTCGACGGAGATCACCCTCGAGGTCGCCCAGCACCTCGGCGATGACCTCGTCCGCGCCATCTCGCTCAAGCCCACCGACGGCATGGTCCGCGGCCAGGAGGTGCGCGACACCGGCGAGGCCATCTCGGTGCCCGTCGGCGACGTCACCAAGGGCAAGGTCTTCAACGTGATCGGCGAGGTCCTGAACGCCGAGCCCGGCGAGCAGATCGAGATCACCGAGCGCTGGCCGATCCACCGCAAGGCCCCGAACTTCGACCAGCTCGAGTCGAAGACCACGATGTTCGAGACCGGCATCAAGTCGATCGACCTGCTCACCCCGTACGTGCAGGGTGGAAAGATCGGCCTGTTCGGCGGTGCGGGCGTCGGCAAGACGGTCCTCATCCAGGAGATGATCCAGCGCGTCGCGCAGGACCACGGTGGTGTGTCGGTGTTCGCCGGTGTCGGCGAGCGCACCCGTGAGGGCAACGACCTCATCGCCGAGATGGAGGAGGCGGGCGTCTTCGACAAGACCGCCCTCGTCTTCGGTCAGATGGACGAGCCGCCGGGGACGCGCCTGCGCGTCGCCCTGTCGGCGCTGACCATGGCGGAGTACTTCCGTGATGTGCAGAAGCAGGACGTGCTGCTCTTCATCGACAACATCTTCCGCTTCACGCAGGCCGGATCCGAGGTCTCCACGCTGCTCGGCCGCATGCCGTCCGCGGTGGGCTACCAGCCGAACCTCGCCGACGAGATGGGCGTGCTCCAGGAGCGCATCACCTCGACGCGCGGCCACTCGATCACCTCGCTGCAGGCGATCTACGTGCCGGCCGATGACTACACCGACCCGGCTCCCGCTACGACGTTCGCGCACCTCGACGCGACCACCGAGCTCTCGCGTGAGATCGCCTCGAAGGGTCTGTACCCGGCGATCGACCCGCTGACGTCGACCTCGCGGATCATGGACCCCCGCTACCTGGGCGAGGACCACTACCGCGTGGCCACCACGGTCAAGCAGATCCTGCAGAAGAACAAGGAGCTGCAGGAGATCATCGCGATCCTCGGTGTCGACGAGCTCTCCGAAGAGGACAAGATCGTCGTGGCGCGCGCCCGTCGCATCCAGCAGTTCCTGTCCCAGAACACCTACATGGCGAAGAAGTTCACCGGTGTCGAGGGCTCCACGGTTCCGCTCAAGGACACGATCGAGTCGTTCGACGCGATCTGCCGCGGTGACTTCGACCACGTCGCGGAGCAGGCCTTCTTCAACGTCGGTGGCATCTCGGACGTCGAGGAGAACTGGGCTCGCATCCAGAAGGAGAACGCCTGATCATGGCGCCCGGTGCTGCATCACTGCACGTCAGCCTCGTCTCCGCCGACGCGGAGGTCTGGACCGGTGAGGCCAGCCTCGTGGTCGCGAAGACCGTCGAGGGCGAGCTGGGCTTCATGGCCGGGCACGAGCCCGTGCTGGCCATCCTCGCCGAAGGTCAGGTGCGCATCACGCAGCTGGACGGCACCAAAGTGCTCGCCAGCGCTCGGGACGGCTTCGTCTCGATGGAGGGCAACGCCCTGACGATCGTCGCGGGCAACGCGGCGCTCGTCGCCTGATCCACAGCATCCTGCACGTCCGCCCCGGTTCCCCGCCTCTTGCGGGAACCGGGGCGGACGTCTGTCCGGGGGAGTGACATGAAGATCCTGCTGCCGCCGTCGGAGACCAAGCGCCCGGGCGGGACGCCGGGGGCGCCCGAGCCTTCGGCATGGGCGTTGCCGGGGCTGCTGCCGCAGCGCAGACAAGTGATCGACGCGCTCATGGCGCTGGCCGTCGACGCGGAGGCGACTCGCCGGGTGCTCAAGCTCAGCGACAAGCAACTCGCCGAGGCTCTGCACGACAACGCCCGGCTGCGGACCGCCGAGGTCATGCCCGCCGTGGACCGCTATACGGGGGTGCTCTATGACGCCCTCGACGCCGCGACGCTCGACGGCTACGCGCGGCGCTGGCTGGGGGCTCACGTGCTCGTGCACAGCGCGCCCTTCGGTCCTGTCGGTGCGCTTGACGCGATCCCGTCGTATCGGCTCGGCGCCGGGGCATCGGTGCCGGCACTGCCGCCGCTTAGGCGACTGTGGGCGGACGCCGTGTCGGCCGAGCTCACAGCCGCGGCGCCGTCCTTCGTGCTGGACCTGCGCTCCGAGGCGTACGTGGATCTGGGACCCGTTCCCGAAGGGCTGCCGTCGGCGTATGTGCGTGTGGTGACCGAGCAGGGTAAGGCGCTGAACCACTTCAACAAGCACGCCAAGGGCGACTTCGTGCGACGCCTGGCGCAGGAGCGTCCGAAGATCGCATCGCGCCGTACCCTCCTGAACTGGGCGGAGCGTTCGGGCGTGCCGCTGAGGGAGACGAGTGAGCACGGCGTCCTCGAGCTGGTGACGGATCAGCCGACGACCCGCAAATAGTTCGTGAGTGCGACGCCAGGACGCGGTAGGGTGTTTCGCGTCGAGGCACCCAGCTGATTCTCAGCTGAGGCTGCTCGATGCGAATGCATCATGAACCGATTCCCGGAGGGAAACATGGACTCTTACGGAGACAGCGGCGCTTACGCGGCTGTGTACCTGATCGCCGCGTTGACGTGGTTTATCTTCGCCATCGTCTTCTACGTACTCGGCTCGCTCTTCCTGATGAAGATCTTCGACAAGGCAGGCGTTCAGGGCAAGTGGCGCGCCTGGGTTCCGGTCTACTCCTCGATGGTGTTCCTGAAGCTGGGTGACCTCAGCCCCTGGCTGGTCCTCTACGCGTTCGGCGGAGCGATCGTGCTGGGCTGGATCCCCGTCATCGGGCAGATCATCGGCCTCGCCGCCTTTGCGCTGACATGCCTCGCAGCCTGGCGCGTCGGTCTGAAGCTGCAGAAGGGCGCGGGCTGGGTGGTGCTCTACGTCTTCCTCAGCCTGATCTGGCTCGGCATCAACGCCTTCGACAAGTCGCGCTGGAACCCGAACATCGCGCCCGCATCCTGGGCCGGGAACGGCTTCTTCGGCGACCGCACGGTGTGGCAGGGCATCCCGGTGCAGCCTTCCGCGGCTCCTGCCGCAGGGTACGGCGCGCCGCAGGGCTACCAGGCGCCGGCTGCCCAGGGCTACGCCCCGCCGCAGCAGCCCGGCTACGGCCAGCCCGCCGCGCCCCAGGCTCCGCAGCAGGGCTTCCAGCCGCCGGCGCCCCAGGCCGCGCCTCCGACGTTCCAGCCGCCGGCTGCTCCGCCGGCTTCCGCCCCGGACGTCCCGGCTACCCCGCCGGCCCCGCCCGCGCCTCCGGCTCCGCCGGCAGCCGCTCCGGAGAACGGCGAGCAGCCCCCGGCGTGACGCTCCGATAGTGCCCCGGTCCTCGGGCCGCGGACGACGTGGGAAGCCTCGGTCTTTCGACCGGGGCTTCCCGCATGCCCGCCGACCGCATCCCGGGTCGGCCTGTAGTTTGGAGGCATGAGCACTGAACGTCGTGTCGGATCGTCCGGGCTCCTGGTCTCCGCGGTGGGACTCGGATGCAACAACTTCGGACGGGCGGGCACGGCGACCGAGACGCTGCAGGGCACCATCCAGGTGCTGGATGCGGCGATCGACCACGGCGTCACGTTCCTCGACACCGCGGACATGTACGGCAAGGATCCGGGCCTCAGCGAGAGTCTGATGGGCCAGGCGCTCGACGGCCGCCGTGATCGCGTGGTGCTCGCCACCAAGTTCGGCTACGCGTCCGCCGACATGGGTTACGACTTCCCCGCGGGTCTCGGATCCCGCCGTTACGTGCGCAAGGCCGTCGAGGAGTCGCTGCGTCGTCTGCGCACCGACTGGATCGACCTGTACCAGTTGCACTGGCCGGATCCGCTCACCCCGATCGATGAGACGCTGGACGCCCTGGACGAACTCGTCCGCGAAGGAAAGATCCGCTACTTCGGCCACTCCAACTTCAGCGGCTGGCAGATCGCCGAGGCGGAGCTGAGCGCGACGAGGAGCGCGCGCTTCATCTCCTCGCAGAACCAGTACTCGCTGCTGTCCCGGGCGGCCGAGCGGGAGGTGCTGCCAGCGGTCAACAGGTTCGGCCTCGGCTTCTTCCCGTTCTTCCCGCTGCACAACGGCCTGCTCACGGGCAAGTTCACCCGCGACGGCGGACCCTCCCAGAGCCGGATCATGCGCACCAGGGCCCATCTCTGGGAGAATGCGCCCTGGGACGCGCTGGACGCCTATCGCGCGTTCTGCGACGAGCGTGGCATCACCATGCTCGAGGCGACGTTCGGCTGGTTGCTGGCGCAACCCGGCGTGGCCTCCGTGATCGCCGGCGCGACCTCCGCCGAGCAGATCGAGGCGAACGCGCGCGCGGGCGCGGCGTGGAGCCCGACCTCGGAGGACGTCGCCGCGATCGACGCCCTGTTTCCGCTCCCGGCGGATCCGGCCGTCTGAGCCGTGTGTCGAGGCCAGGGATCCATTACGATGTGTGAGATTTCAGCGGTCGTTCTGATCGCACGAGGATGCGGAGGACCGCGATGAGCCAGGTTTCGCACGAGCGCGAGGTCGCGCTGGCGTCCGGCGACACGGTCGTCCTGACGTGGGCCGGCGCGACGGACACCGGCCGTCGCCGGGAGAACAACCAGGACTCCCTCCTCGCCGAGTTCCCGTTGTTCGTGGTGGCGGACGGCATGGGCGGCCACGCGGGCGGTGAGATCGCGAGTCAGCGCACCATCGCGCGCCTCGAGGAGGCGGTCGCCACGGGCGAGATCACGACGGAGACGATCGAGACCGCCCTGGTCAGCGCCGTGCAGGACATCACCGCGCACCCGGACACCACGGATGAGGGCACGGGGACGACGCTGACCGGCGTCTTCTTCACCCTCGTCGGCGACGACGCGCGCTGGGTCTCGCTGAACATCGGCGATTCCCGGGTATATCTGCTGCGCGACGGAGTCCTCAGCCAGGTCACGACGGACCACTCCGTCGTCCAGGAGCTGATCACGGCCGGGCGGCTCAGCCCTGAGGAGGCGGAGGGGCATCCGTACAGCAACGTGATCACCCGCGCGGTCGGAGTCAGCGAGGCGCTGCCGCCCGACTACCGCGAGTTCAGCGTGCAGGACGGCGATCGGTTCGTGATCTGCTCGGACGGGCTCACCAAGGAGCTCACTGACTACGGGATCCAGCACTTCCTCGGACTCAATCCGACAGCGGGCGCCGCGGTCGACGCGATGCTCGCCGCTGCGCTGGAGAACGGCGGGCGGGACAACGTGACCGTCATCGTGGTGGACGTGCACCGCACGTCGGCCGACGAGGGATCCTCCTCCACAGCGCCGATCGCCGTCGAGTAGTGCACCGGTTGCGCTGAGCGCGCCCCGCGCCGGGGCGGTTCACGGTGAGATGGCGGAATGGATCCCGCCGAGACGATCGTCCTCCCCGCTGTCGCCGCCGCCCCGCAGCGCGACTCTCTCCCACTGCTCGCCGCGGCAGTGCCCGTGGTCTCGGGGATCGTGCTCTTCGCCGTCACCGGCTCACCGCTGTCCCTGTGCTTCGCGGCCCTCGGGCCGGTCATGATCCTCGGCTCCTTCCTGGACAGCGTGCGCCAGCGTCGCCGCGCCGCACGTGTCGCACGGGCCGAGGAGACGCAGGCCTGGTCGCGAGTCGAACAGATCGTGAGCGACCGGGAGTCGGAGGAGAGAGCCCGCCGGTTGCGGGCCGTCCCCGATATCGCCGCCTGCCTCGTGGACCCGCCGACGCGTCCGATCGCTCTCGCGGACACGGTCGAGATCGCAGCCGGCCGCGGAGACGGGCCTTCGCCGCTGCGGTTCAGCGGCACCGGGGGACGAGCCGAAGCGTTCCGCGTCCAGCACAGCGCCGTGACGGGGGTGCCGGTCCTGGTGCGCCTGTCCGATGGCGTGTGCGTGCGAGGGCCCGCGCCGATCGCCGCTGCCGTGGCCAGGGCGATGGTGCTGCAGCTGTGTCTTCGGCACGCGAACGGCGCTGTCCGTCTCGAGGGAGACGCCGTGGCCGCGCTCGGGCTGGACGGTCTGCCCCAGGCCCGCCTTGCCCGGCAAGACGCCGGTGTCGTGCATCTCGGGGTGCAGCGGAGCGCGCCGTCCGGCCCCAGGCTCTGTCTGCTCCAGCCGGGAACGCCACCGCCGGTGGGCTACCACGCCGTGCTCGACGTCACGGAGCCCGCATCGGCCCGCCTGCGCACCCCGCAGGGGACGCAGGACTGTACGGCGGAGGGGATCTCCCGCGAGCAGGCGGAGGCGATCGTGCAGGTTCTGATCCGGGAGCAGGACGATGAGGCGGCGATTCCCGCGGCGGTGGCGCTGCAGGAGGTGCTGCCGCCTCTGCCGGGCCAGTGGGACACGGGGATCGTCGGGCCGGAGTCTGTGGCGTGCGAGGGCCTGCGGGCGGCGATCGGGCGGGATGCGGAAGGGGCGGTGGTGCCGGACCTCGTCGCGGACGGGCCGCACGCGCTCGTGACCGGTGTCACCGGCGCGGGCAAGAGCGAGCTCCTGGTGAGCTGGGTCGCCGCGCTGGCCGCCACGCACTCGGCAGAGCAGGTGAGCTTCGTGCTCGCCGACTTCAAGGGCGGCACGGCCTTCGAGCCGCTGCGCGCCCTGCCGCACGTCGCGGCCGTCATCACGGACCTCGACGCCGATGGTGCGGAGCGCGGGGTGCGGAGCCTCCGTGCCGAGCTGCGGCGCAGAGAGGGCGTCCTCGCCGAGACGGGCGCCCGCAGCGTCGCGGAGACCGGGGGAGTGCTGGGCCGCTTGGTGATCGTCGTCGACGAGTTCGCGGCGCTGCTGCAGGAGCATCCCGATCTGGCGGCGGTGTTCACCGACATCGCCGCCCGCGGTCGCGCCCTCGGCATGCACCTCATCCTGGGCACCCAGCGGGCCACCGGGGTCATCCGCGACGCGCTGGCCGCGAACTGCCCTCTGCGGATCGCCCTGCGCGTCACGGATCCCGCCGACAGCAGGATCATGATCGGCAGCGACGCGGCAGCGGCTCTGCCCGGAGACCTCGCAGGACGTGGTCTCGCCTACGTCCGCCGCCCTCAGGACGCGGCGCCCGCCGTGTTCCGCGTCGCGCGGACCAGCGCCGATGAGCTCGCCACGATCGCGGCCCACTGGCGCGGTGTCCCGCGGGCGCGGAGCCCGTGGCAGGCGGCACTGCCCGCGCAACTGCAGCGGGCCGATCTCCCCGCCGCTGCGCCCGGGGAGATCACGCTCGGCCTCGCGGACGAACCGGAGCAGCAGCGGCAGACGGTGCGCACGCTGCGCATCGGCGAGGACCGCGGCCTCGTGGTGTTCGGGGGCCCGGGGGCCGGCAAGAGCAGCGTGCTGAGGGCCGCGGTGGCGCAGGTGCCGGGAGGCGTGCTGCTGAGGCCGGATCCCGAGCAGGCGTGGTCTCTGATCGACGAGATCGCGGACGGCGGCCGCCCGGTGCCGCCGCTGCTGGCCGTCGACGATGTCGATCGGCACCTCGCCGCGTTCCCGCTCGAGTACGCTTCCGCGTGGGTGGAGCGGCTGCAGCGTGTCGTCCGCCTCGCCGCCGAGCACGGAGGGACCGTGCTGCTCAGCGCGTCACGATGCAGCGGGCAGATCTCCGCGGTTGCGGATCTGCTGCCGGAGCGCGCCCTGCTGCGCACCGTGAGCCGCACGGAGCACCTCACCGCCGGCGGTGAGCCCGGCACCTTTGACCCCGACCGGCCCCCGGGCCGGGCGCGGCTGGGCGGCGCCGAGGTGCAGTTCGTGCTGCCGGAGGCCGAGGCCGAGGCGGGAGCACCGGGCTCCTCGCCCCTGGAGCGGACGGCGGCGCACCCGGAGACGCCGCAGTGGGAGCCGCGGGCGATGCTCGTCGGCGTGGTGAGCACGGCACCGGCGCGGACGGCGGAGAGGCTCGGCGGGCGCTTCGGCCGCGCCGCGGTGCAAGTGCTCGTGGACGGCGCGCCCGTGATCCTTCCGGATGGAGCAGGGCGGTTCGATGAGTCCGCCGCACCGGCACGGATCCGCGCGGACGATGCGATCGCTCGTTCGGCGGAACGCGCGGCCTCCGCAGAGCGGGAGGCCGCGGGCCTCATCGTGCTGGTCGGCGACGGGGAGGCATGGCAACGGCAATACGCGCTGTGGCAGCGGATCGTCCGCGGTGGCGAGGTCGTCGTGCTCGCCGAGGCAACCAGGGAACTGCGCATGCTCACCGGCGTGCGCGAGCTGCCGCCGTACGCCGTGCCGCACGCGGGGCGGGCATGGACCATCGATCGGGACGGGCGTCCGTCCCGGGTGATCCTTCCCACCCCGCGGGGCGATGTCAGCCCAGCAGCTCGTCCAGCGGCGTGAGGGGCAGATCGTGCGCGGTCGCGACGCCGGCGTTGGCGATCTTCCCGCCGGTCACGTTGAGACCGCCGGCGAGAGCGGCATCGGCACGCAGCGCCGCCTGCCAGCCGCGGCCCGCGATCTGCCGCACATAGGGCAGCGTCGCGTTCGTCAGGGCCGAGGTCGAGGTGTTCGGCACCGCGCCCGGCATGTTCGCCACGCAGTAGAACACGGTGTCGTGCACGCGGAACGTGGGGTCGTCGTGCGTGGTCGGGTGGGTGTCCTCGAAGCAGCCGCCCTGGTCCACCGCGATGTCCACGAGCACGCTGCCGGGGCGCATCTCGGCGACCATGTCGTTCGTGACGAGCTTCGGTGCCTTTGCCCCGGGGATCAGCACCGATCCGATGACGAGGTCCGAGTTCACGACGGCGCGGCGCAGATCCAGCGGGTTCGACGCCGCGGTCTTCACCCGGCCGCCGAAGAAGTCGTCCAGATAGCGCAGCCGCGCGATGTTCGTGTCGAAGATCGTCACGTCCGCGCCCATGCCTGCGGCGATCACGGCCGCGTTCGCGCCGGCGACGCCGCCGCCGATCACCGTCACGGTGGCGGGGCGGGTTCCGGGAACGCCTGACATCAGCAGACCGAGGCCGCCGTTCGAGCGCATCAGCGTGTTCGCGCCGACCAGCGGGGCGAGACGACCCGCGACTTCGCTCATCGGCGCGAGCAGCGGCAGTGCACCCGAGGCCAGCTGCACCGTCTCGTAGGCGATCGCCGTCATGCCCGATTCTGCGAGCTTGTCGGTGAGCGGGCGATCGGCGGCGAGGTGCAGATACGTGAACAGGACCAGGTCGCTGCGGAAGCGGTGGTACTCGCTGGCGATCGGCTCCTTCACCTTCAGCACCAGCTCGGCGCGGGCCCACACCTCGTCGGCGTCATCGAGCAGCGTCGCTCCCGCCTCCAGATAGTCGGCATCCGACATCGAGGATCCGGCACCGGCGCCGGACTGCACGACGACCTCATGACCGGCCTGCACGAGGTCGTGCACGCCAGCGGGCGTGAGGGCGACGCGGAATTCGTTGTTCTTCACCTCGCTGGGGACAGAGATCCTCATCGTGGCTCCTCTCCTTTTCCCTGATGGGCTTTCCCGCCCGCGGGTTCTGGCCCTTTCTGGGGGCGTTCAGATTCCGGCGCCGGGGCGGATGGCCCCCACGCCGCTGCCGCCTCCGAGGACGGCAAGTGGAAGGGCCGAGGCAAGGCTGTCCACCTGCGCGTCGGTCAGCGCGCCCGCGCGGGCGAGCAGGGTGGCGGCCACGATCGTGGCCGCACGGCCGGATCCGTCCAGCATCTTCAGGGCGACGGTGGCGCCGTTCGGGGCGACCATCACCATCACGCCCTCCGCGCCGTGCTTGGCGAACACGCCCAGCTTCTCGATCGCGATGGTGTCGGGGCGTCCAGGGCCCTCGATCGTCCATGGGTTCTGCCGCACCGTGCGCACCAGGGCGCCGGCGACCCGGTGCAGCGCGAACGGCGACCGCTCCGAGGCGCTGCCGATGCGATGCACGGCTCGCGCGAGCCCGGTGAGGGTGATGGCGTGCACCGGGGCGCCGCAGCCGTCGATCGCCGTGGCGGCGACGCGCTCGCCGCTGAGCCGCTCGACGACGTCTTTGATGTGCACCTGCAGCGGGTGGTCCACGTCGAGGTACCCGGCGGTGGGCCAGCCGTTCGCGACACAGGCGCGCAGCATGGTCGCGTGCTTGCCGGAACAGTTCATCCGGATGCGCGCCTTGCCGGCGTGATCGCGCACGAGCTCGTCCCTCGTCGCCGAGTCGCCGGGCCAATCCGCGGGGCAGCCGAGGTCGTCCTCGGTGAGCCCGCCCGCCGTGAGGATCTCGCGCACCACGGCCACGTGCCGGTCGGTGCCGATGTGGCTCGCCGTGGCGAGGCCGAGCTGCTCGTCCTCCAGCGGAGCGCCGGCGGTGAGACAGCCGATCGCCTGCAACGGCTTCAGGCTGGAGCGGGGCAGCACCAGCGCGTCGGCGTTGCCGTGGCGGGCGAGGACCTCGCCTTCCGGGGAGAGCACGACCGCCGCTCCGATGTGGCGGGATTCGATGAATCCGTTCCGTTCGACGACGGCGAGTTCCACGGCATCCTGGACGGTCAGAGTCTGCACCACGAGAGCCAGCCTAGTGGGCGCGGACCCCGCCGACAGGCGTGATACGAACCGGCGCCGACAGGATCCTGGCACCATGGATGCATGAGCCTCGGCACGCACCGCTACGCCCTCACGACGACCTGGACCGGCAATCGAGGGACGGGCACATCGGGCTATCGCGACTACGACCGCGCCAGCACGCTGAGCGTCGCGGGCAAGCCCGACGTGCTGGCCTCGTCGGACAAGCCGTTCCGAGGGGATCCCACCCGCTGGAACCCGGAGGATCTGCTGCTCGCGGCGCTCAGCGAATGCCACCTGCTGAGCTATCTGCACGCCTGTGTGACGGCAGACGTCGTGGTCGTCGACTACCGTGACGAGGCCACCGGCACGATGCAGGAGGACGGGCGCGGCGGCGGGGCGTTCACCGAGGTGACACTGCACCCCGTGGTCACGATCGCCGAGGAGTCCATGCGCGAAGCCGCAGAGTCCGCGCATGCGCAGGCCAACGCGTGGTGCTTCATCGCGAACTCGGTGTCGTTCCCGGTGCATCACGAGGCCACGATCCTGGTCGCGGACGCGTCGACAGCCCCGTCCGTCGATCCGGCGTGACCCGCCCGGTCAGCGCCGCTCGTGGGGCAGCGCCTGCTTGATCTTCTCGATCGCGCCCTGCGCCGGCACCTCGTTGTAGACGCCGGCGAGCTCCTGCTCGCTGAGCGCGTGGATCGCGGCCATGATCTCGTCGGTCGCGCCGCGGCGGGCACGGCCTGAGTTCGCCGCGCCGTGGTGCGAGAGATCCAGTGGTTCGCCGAAGCGGATCGTGACCTTGGAGCCGATCTTGGGCATGCTCGCCCCGACCGGCATGGCCTTGTCGGTGCCGATCACTCCGACGGGCACCACTCTTGCCCCCGTCTGCAGCGCGAGGAAGGCGACGCCCGTGCGTCCCTTGTACAGGCGCCCGTCGGTCGAACGCGTGCCTTCCGGGTACAGCGCGACGGCGAGCCCCGCGTCCAGCAGCTTGCGCTGTTCGTCCAGGGCGTCCAGCGCGGCCTGGCCCGCGCCGCGGCGCACCGGGATGGCACCGACCGCGCGCATGAAGTTCGCCACGAAGCGACCCTTCAGACTCGTGCCCTCGAAGTAGCTCGACTTCGCCAGAAAGTGCACGCGCCGGGGAGCTGCGACCGGGATCGCGATCGAGTCGATGAAGGAGAGGTGGTTCGACGCGATGATGATCGGGCCGTCTTTCGGCACATTCGCTCGCCCCTCGATGCGAGGGCGGTAGATGAGCCGGGTGAGCGGGATGAGGATCATCCGGCCGAGCAGATAGGTGGCACCGGCGCGATGCACCTCGTCTTCGAGATGCTCCTGCTCTGCGACGGCCTCGTCGCGGTCCGCAGACGCTGCGGGTTCGTGTTGCGGGGTCACCAGACAAGGCTAGATCAGGATCCATTCCGCGATCGGAATGGGCGCGCGAGGCGGACCGGGAGCGGATTCACACCACCTCCCAGCGGCGGCAAAGCCCGATAGGGCAGGATGGGCGGGTTCGTCTCTACGTCTCGAGGTCTTCCGTGCGCATCCGCCTTGCCGCTGCTCTGTCCGCCGTCGCAGCGACGGCTCTCCTGCTGTCCGGCTGTGCCGGCGCCGCGAACCCCTCGGCCTCGCCGTCTCCGTCGGCGTCGTCGTCGTGCCTGCTCGACGCGAAGCCGGGCAAGGCCTCCGACGCCGTCAAGGTCGAGGGCGAGGGAAAGGATCTGAAGGTCACGGTGCCCTCCGGCACCGACGTCGACGCGGCCACCGCCGTCGAGCGCACGGTGGTGAAGAAGGGCGACGGGAAGAACGTGGTCGCCGGGGATCTGGTCTCCGTGCAGTACCGCATCGTGAACGCCACGGACGGCACCGTCCTCGACTCCAGCGCCCGCGGGGTGGACGACCAGCTGCCCGTGCTGCTCGACCCGAACCAGCAGTCGCTGTTCGTCGCCGCGCTCGAATGCAAGCCGCTCGGCTCGGCGGTCGTGGTGGCAGTCCCGGGCAAGATGTTCGGTGAGGGCGGCAAGCCCGTCGTCGTCTACGCGCAGTCCACGAAGGCCCTCCCGACCGTTGCGAAGGGCAAGGAAGTCGCTCCGGTCGAGGGCATGCCGACCGTCAAGCTCGACAAGGACGGCGCTCCCGAGATCACCATCCCGAAGGCCGAGCCGCCCGCGGCGACCACCATCGCGAACCTCAAGCAGGGCGATGGCCCGACGGTGCAGAGCGGCGACTACGTGATCGTGCAGTACCGCGGCGTGACCTGGGCGGATGGCAAGGAGTTCGACTCCAGCTGGAAGCGGAAGGCTCCGGCGCAGTTCCAGACCACGGGCGTGGTGACCGGCTTCAAGAAGGCGCTCGAAGGCCAGAAGGTCGGCTCGCAGGTGCTGGTCGTCATCCCGCCGGCCGAAGGGTATGGCGACAAGGCCAGCGGCTCGATCCCCGCGAACTCGACGCTGGTGTTCGTGATCGACATCCTCGGCACGGTCCCCACGGCGGCCCCCGCGCAGTGACCCGCCGCTGATCGAACGAGGGCCCGCGAGCATCGCCGATGCACGGGCCCTCATCCGTCGGCGGAGCACGGCCTAGGCTGAGGCCATGCGTCGCGTCCTCATCCTCGGCTCCACCGGCTCCATCGGCACTCAGGCCCTCGACGTCATCAAGGCGAATCCGGATCGGTTCGAGCTGGTCGGCCTCGCCGCGGGCACGCAGGCCGACCTGCTGCAGCAGCAGGCCGAGGAGTTCGGCGTGGACGACACGGCACTCGGCGCCGCCGAGGCGGAGCAGCTGGTCCGCGATGTCGAGGCCGATGTCGTGCTCAACGCGATCACCGGATCCATCGGCCTCGGCTCGACGCTCGCGGCCCTCAAGGCCGGCCGCACGCTGGCTCTGGCGAACAAGGAGTCGCTCATCGTCGGCGGCGCCCTCGTCACCGCGCTCGCGCAGCCGGGTCAGATCGTGCCCGTCGACTCCGAGCACTCCGCCATCGCGCAGGCGCTGCGCTCAGGCACCAAGCAGGAGGTGCGCCGCCTCGTCGTCACGGCCTCCGGCGGTCCCTTCCGTGGCCGGACCCGCGAGCAGATGGCCGCGGTCACACCGGTCGAGGCGCTGGCGCACCCGACCTGGGACATGGGACGCATGGTCACGACCAACTCGGCGACGCTCGTGAACAAGGGGCTCGAGGTCATCGAGGCGCATCTGCTCTTCGACGTGGACTACGAGCGGATCGAGGTGGTGGTGCACCCGCAGTCGATCGTGCACTCGATGGTGGAGTTCGTGGACGGATCCACGATCGCCCAGGCCTCTCCGCCCGACATGCGCCTGCCGATCTCGCTGGGGCTCGACTGGCCGAACCGCGTGGGCGGTGCGGGGCGGCCGATCGATTGGACGAAGGCGGCGAGCTGGACGTTCGAGCCGCTCGACAACGCGGCCTTCCCATCCGTGGTCCTGGCTAAGCAGGTCGGACGAGCGGGGCGCACCTACCCCGCCGTGTACAACGCCGCGAACGAGCAGGCCGTGAACGCCTTCCACGAGGGGCGGCTGGGCTTCCTCGCCATCGTCGACACCATCGAGCGGGTGGTCGACGCGCATGATCCGCCGGACGAGCTCACCGTCGAGAGCCTCGCGGCCGCGGAGCAGTGGGCGAGGGCGACGGCCGACCGGATGATCGCCGCTCAGGCGTGAGCTTTCGGATCCCGCGGATCCTGGCGACTGCACAGCCTCGGCACGGGCGTTTCCTAGCCCGGCACCGGTAGCGTGGCGGGGTGGAGATCCTGCTGTACGTCGCTGGCCTGCTGTTCGTGCTGGTCGGACTCGGGGTGTCGATCGCCCTGCACGAGCTGGGGCACCTCGTGCCCGCCAAGCTGTTCGGCGTGCACGTCGGCCAGTACATGATCGGCTTCGGTCCCCGGCTGTTCTCGAAGAAGATCGGCGAGACCGAGTACGGCGTCAAGGCGCTGCCGATCGGCGGCTTCATCTCGATGTCGGGCATGTACCCGCCCTCGCCCGGCGACGAGGGCGACGAGGGCGGGCGGAGCCGGTCGCGCGGCGCCTTCCGCACCCTCATCCAGGACGCCAGGGCCGCCAACGACGAGACCATCGACCCCGAGCGCGCGAGCCGCGTCTTCTACCTGCTCCCGGTCTGGAAGCGCGTCATCGTCATGTTCGGCGGACCGTTCATGAACCTCGTGCTGGCGGTCGTGATCTTCACCGTGCTGCTGAGCGGGATCGGTCTTCAGCAGGGTACGACCACCATCGCCTCGGTCTCGGAATGCGTGCTGCCGGCCGGATCCACGCAGACCTCGTGCTCCGCCTCGGATCCGGTGGCCCCTGCGGCGCAGGCCGGGGTCAAGCCGGGGGACAGGATCGTCTCGGTCGACGGGAAGGACGTCCGCACGTTCGCCGAGGCCAGCGCGATCATCCAGGCATCACCCGGAAAGGCAATCCCGCTCGTCGTCGAGCGCGCCGGATCACGGCTCACTCTGCAGCTGACCCCGGTCGCCGCGCAGCGCCAGGAGGCGGACGCCAACGGGCGCGCCGTCGTCGACGACAAGGGCAACGCCGTCATGCACACGGTCGGCTATGCCGGAGTCGGCGCCCAGCTCGCCTACGTGCAGCAGCCGCTGTCCGCGGGCTTCGAGCAGGCGATGGCGAACACCGGATCCGTCGTGCAGCTCATCGGCAACCTGCCGGTGCGGCTGTGGGATGTGGGCGTCTCCCTGGTCACCGGCACGCCGCGCGATCCGAACGGTCCGCTCAGCGTGATCGGGGTCGGCCGCATCGCCGGCGAGGTGGCGGCAGCGGATGCGCCGCTTCTGAACCGGTTCGCCGTGCTGCTGAGCCTCATGGGGTCGCTGAACATCGCGCTGTTCGTGTTCAATCTCATCCCGCTGCTGCCCCTGGACGGCGGGCACATCGTGGTCGCGCTGTGGGACGGGCTGAAGCGAGCGTGGGCGAAGCTCTTCCAGCGTCCGAAGCCCAAGCCCGTGGACGCCACGCGGCTCGTGCCGCTCACGATCGTCGTGGCGGCGCTGCTGGTCGGCATGGGCGGCCTGCTGCTCGTGGCCGACCTGTTCCACCCGATCACGATCGGCTGAATCACCGGTCGTTGAGCGAGCGGAGCGAGACGAAACGCGGTGCCCGGCGGAAACAGCGTTTCGTCTCGCTGTTCCTTCGTCGCTGCTCGCTCAACGACCCCGGAGGAGCTCAGGCCCCGTCGAGCGCGTGCCCGATCAGGCGCTGGAGGGTCGTCATCCCGTCGCGGGACAGGATCGATTCCAGGTGGCCCTGCACCGACGCGAACGCCGGGCCGCGCAGCGCGTAGACGTCGCCGGAGATCGGATCCGCGGATACCTCGGCGACACCGGCGTCGGTCGTGCCCGGCGCGACGCGCGCCGTGAAGGTGTTGTAGAAGCCGATCGATGCGTCTTCGCCGAACACCGGCACCGACTTCTGCAGGCCCTGGTGCGGGCTGGCGAGCGGGGCGAGGTCGAGCCCGAGGGAATCCGCGAGGATCTGATGGCTGAGGCACACGGCGAGCAGCGGGCGCCCGCTCTCGCGGCGGCGCGCCACGAGAGCACGCATCCGGGCGATGCGGGGCGACGTCCTGTCCCGGGGGTCGCCCGGACCAGGCCCGGCGACGAGCAGATCCGCGGCGTCGATGTCGGCGTCATCGGCCTCGGCCCACGGCTGGATCCGCACATCGAGTCCGAGATGGCGCAGCTGGTGCGCGAGCATGGTGGTGAACCGGTCCTCGGCGTCGACGACGATCGCCGTGCGCCCGGCGAACGGCGCCGTGGCGGCCGCCGTGGGCGCGGCGTCCTGCGGGTTGATCCAGAACTCGGCGAGGCGGCCGTTGCGGGAGGCGAGCAGCGCCTGGATCGCCGGATCCTCGGCGGGCGTCGGACCGGATCCGGGTGCGTCGGCGTCCTCACGGGCCTCAGCGGCGGTGTCGCGCGCCACGGCGCCGATCGCGCCGAGCACGCCCGCGGCCTTGCCGTGCGTCTCGCCGACCTCGCCGGCCGGATCCGAGTGCCGCACGAGGGTGGCGCCGACCGGGACGCTGACCACGCCGTCCTTCAGGTACACGGTGCGGATGAGGATCGGCGCGTCCAGGTCGTGGCCGCCGGCGTCGTTCGGCGTGAAGAGCGCCGCCACGCCGGAGTAGTAGCCGCGGGGCTTGCGCTCGTGCCGGCGGATCACCGTGCACGCGTTCTGCATCGGGGATCCGGTCACGGTCGGCGCGAACATCGTCTCGCGCAGGATGTCGCGCGGATCCAGCCGGCTGCTGCCGCGCAGCATGTACTCGGTGTGCGTGAGCCGCGACATCTGCTTGAGGTGCGGGCCCGTGATCCGCCCGCCGTCGGAGCAGACCGCGCTCATCATCTTGAGCTCCTCGTCGACCACCATGAACAGTTCCTCGGTCTCCTTCGCGGAGGTGAGGAACTCGCCCAGCGTCGCCGTGGTCGAGCCGCCGGCGGGATGGCGGAACGTGCCCGAGATCGGGTTCATCGTCACGACCCCGCCCTGAGCCACGACGTGCGCTTCGGGGCTGGCACCGACGGCGATGACGCCCGGGGTGACGACGGCGAAGGTCCAGTACGCGCCGCGCTCGTGTTCGAGCAGGGCCCGGAACCAGGTGAGCGCCGCCGTCCGCTCCGCCTGGGGCGACGCGGTGTCGATCGTCGCGGTGTAGTCGCGCCGGATCACGAAGTTCGCGCCCTCGCCCCGGCCGATCTCATCGGCGATCACGCGCTCGACGATCGTCGCGTACTCCTCGTCGCTGAGGTCGAATCCGCCGTCTCGCAGCGGGATCGGATCGGCAGGCAGCGCGGCGCGCACCTCGTCCGCGGGCAGGTGGAGGTGCTCGTCCACGAGCAGGCAGCGCAACGGCGCCCCGTCGTCCTGCGCCTCGAAGCCCCGTTCCCGGACCTGGCGATAGGGGACGAGTGAGAACACCTCCCGGCGTTCGTCACCGGAGCCGAGGGGGATGTCGGCGAGGTTCGTCACATCGACGATCTCGCCGGTGAGCAGCTCGACGCTGTCCGAGCCCTCGCGGGCGAGCAGGACGAACGACGAGTCGAGAGCGTGGATCCGGTCGGCGGTGGTCATGAAGGTGCTCCTGAAAGAGGGATCCGACGCGGCAGAAACGACAAGACCGCCCCGGAAGGCGGTCTGGATCGTGGGTCGCGAACTCTCCGCCTAAGAGGCGGGCCACCAAGAGCGGTTCGCGGACATGCGCCGAAACTACCACACCGGTGCAGCGGGGCAGCACGCCATGACGTTCGCGGCGCGCGCTCAGCTCGCGCGCGGATCCCGTCCAGCCGCGCACGGGTAACCTGGGAGACGTGCCAGCCGTGAACCTGGGGATGCCCAAGATCCCCGACGTCCTCGCCCCGCGACGCAAGAGCCGCCAGATCAAGGTGGGCAAGGTGCTCGTCGGTGGCGGTGCTCCTGTCAGCGTGCAGTCGATGACGACCACCAAGACCACCGATATCAACGGGACGCTGCAGCAGATCGCCGAGCTCACGGCCTCCGGCTGCGAGATCGTGCGCGTCGCCGTGCCGTCGCAGGACGACGCGGATGTGCTGCACATCATCGCGAAGAAGAGCCAGATCCCGGTCATCGCCGACATCCACTTCCAGCCGAAGTACGTGTTCCAGGCGATCGACGCCGGCTGCGCGGCCGTGCGTGTCAACCCGGGCAACATCCGCAAGTTCGACGATCAGGTCGGCGCCATCGCCGCAGCGGCGAAGGCCGCGGGCGTGTCGCTGCGCATCGGCGTGAACGCCGGCTCTCTCGACCCGCGCCTGCTCGAGAAGTACGGCAAGGCCACCCCGGAGGCGCTCGCCGAGAGCGCGCGCTGGGAGGCGTCGCTGTTCGAGGAGCACGACTTCCACGACTTCAAGATCTCCGTCAAGCACAACGACCCGGTCGTGATGGTGAAGGCCTACCGCCTTCTCGCCGCGATGGGCGACTGGCCGCTGCACCTCGGCGTTACCGAGGCGGGCCCCGCGTTCCAGGGCACCATCAAGTCGGCGACCGCGTTCGGGATCCTGCTCGGCGAGGGCATCGGCGACACGATCCGCGTGTCGCTGTCGGCGCCCCCCGCCGAAGAGGTCAAGGTCGGGCACCAGATCCTGCAGTCCCTGAACCTGCGCGAGCGCAAGCTCGAGATCGTGTCCTGCCCGTCCTGCGGGCGCGCCCAGGTCGACGTCTACACGCTCGCCGAGAACGTGACCGAGGGTCTCAAGGACATGACCGTGCCGCTGCGCGTGGCCGTCATGGGCTGCGTCGTGAACGGCCCGGGCGAGGCCCGCGAGGCCGACCTCGGCGTCGCCTCCGGCAACGGCAAGGGACAGATCTTCGTCAAGGGCGAGGTCATCAAGACCGTGCCCGAGGAGGACATCGTGGCCACGCTCATCGAGGAGGCGAACCGCATCGCCGACGAGATGGGCCCGGGCGCGCCGCTCGGCACCGCGCAGGTCGTCACGTCGTGACCAGCGCCACGATCGTCACCTTCCCTTCGGGGTCCCTCGTCGAGTCCGCGCGTGTCGTGGGTGTGCATCCGGCGGGCGACGGCGCCGTCGTCGTCCTGGACCGCACCCCGTTCCACCCGGTCGACCACACCTGGCCGGACCAGCCGGGGGACCGGGGTTCGCTACGCGTGGACGACGTCGAGGTCGCGGTGACCGAGGCGGTCATGGCGGCGGTGAGCGACGAGGGCGAGGTCGCGGTCGGAGCGGACATCCCGGTCAAGCGCGGCGCGGAGGGCTGGACCTGGCTCGTCGGGCACCGCATCGAGGCGGTTCCGTCGGCGCTCGCCGCCGGGGCTGCGGCCGAGGCCACCGTCGATGCGGCGTACCGCGCGGGGCTGAGCCGCGGGCACACCGCCTGTCACCTCGCTTCGCTGGCCCTGGACCTCGCGGTCGCCGACCTGTGGCGCAAGGACGCCGGATCCGACGCGCTGGGGAACCCCGACTTCGAGGGGCGCGCGAATCAGACCAGTTTCATCCATGAGGACGGCGCGGTCGATGAGTACCGCCTCGGCAAGAGTCTGCGCAAGGCCGGCTTCGACACCGAGGGCTTCGCGGCCTCGCTGGGGGAGCGCGAGGAGCGCATCAACGCGCAGCTCGCCGCGTGGGTCGCGTCCGGGGCACCGAGCCGGGTCGAGGTCGAGGGCGAGACCATCGTCGATCGCCGCCGCTGGGTGTGCGAGCTGCCCGAGGGCACCGCGTCGATCCTGTGCGGAGGCACGCATGCCTCGTCCCTCGCGGAGTTCGTGTCGATCACGGTGACGCTGGATCTTTCCGATCCGCAGCTGCTGGTGATGACGACGTCGGTGGTCCCCGTACAGGCCTAGCGCCGCTCCAATCCCCGATCGTCGATCCAGGTCTGCCACGGCGACACCGTCCGGACGAATGCCACGGCATCGAACGCGTCCCGCGCGTGACCGGGTTGGATCACGTCGCCGTTGTGCCAGCCTGTGGTCGCGTCAACGGCGGCGGCCGCATCCGGAGGGAGCGTGCGCAGGTCCACCACGGCGTCACCGATGCCCGAGCGTGCCAGCACCGCGTCCAGGCTGGACTCCTCGAGTGGTGCGAGCGGGGCGATGAACGGACGGGAGTGTCCGGGCGGATCCGCGGGGTCCGGCCGGTGCAGCCATTGCTCGCCGCCGCCGAACGCGGTGCCGATCACCACGAGGTCGTCGCCGAGCCGATCGGCGAGATGCCCGCCCATGGTCGTCATCTCCTCCGGTACGAACGGGGGAGTGGAGAACGGGGTGCGCTGCACGTGCCCGTTGGCCGCGGCGACGAGGATGCGGGGCTTGCGCTGCAGGATCCACTCGACGGTGTCGGCCATCCATTCGTCACGGATGTTCGCGGCAGGCCAGGTCCGGGTGGGGCCGGCGGTCATCGCCTGCAGGAATGCGTCGGCTGCGCGGGCGGCCTCCGCCGCACGGATCGCGAAGTCTACGCGCGCCTCGGCGTCCGCGCCGCCGCCGAGCACGGCGATCTCCTCGCGTCGGCGGGCGCGGATCCGTGCGGCGAGGTCGGCGATGCCGACCGTGATCGCGGCGCGATCCGGGTCGGGCAATGTCAGATACGCTTGGATCGACGGCGCCGCCTGTGCCAGGCCGGCGCGGTCGTCGGGAAGATACGCGAACCGGGGCAGCACTGTGGCGCGCACGTGTTCGGCGTAGTGCGGATCCGCTTCGTCGAGCACCTCGAGCGCGGCCACGATGCCCGGCAGTGCGCTCGCCGAGGAGTCGGGCAAATCCATCCCGTACCACCGCGGAGCCGATCGTCCGGTCGCGGTGCGCTCGCGCATCCAGGTGAGCTGATCGAGCATCTCCTGGCACGCGCCGAACCGGTACGAGACCCCGTCGCGCAGGGCGTTGCGCAGGCCGTCACTGCCGGTGCGGATCCATCCGTCGACGTGCCGACCTTCAGGCAGGCCGCTCTCCGCTACCAGCGCCGTGAACCCGGCGCGGCGATGGAGGAATCGGAACACGCGATGGCGCAGTGCGAAGAACTCGTGCACGCGGTGCATCGACTCGCCGATCGCGACGACACGGGCATCGCCCACGATGTCCAGAAGCGGCTCGAGGTCCGCGTCGTCCTCCTCGTCGGGGTTGAGCGTGCGCAGACGATGCGCGTGGGTGCGCAGCCACGCCGAGAGCGCCTCCGCAGAGTCGTCAGACGACGGCAAAGGAGACCTGCCCCTTCGCGACGTCGACCGAGTCCAGCCTCACCCGGATCGTCGCCCCTGCCACTGCCGAATCCGGCAGCCCCAGCGATGCGGTCACGGGCGGATCCGTGATCTGCACCGTTCCACGCGTACCGCCCCGGCGGATCACGACCGCATCGAAGGTCTCGCCGACGCGCGGTGCCAGCAGAGCCGCCTCCACGAGGTCGAGCGTGCGCGAGTTCAGCGTCGACGAGCGCTGAGCGGACGCGCGCATGAGATCCGGAACCTGCGCCAGGCTCTCGCGCACCCATGCCGGGATCTCCGCGCCGCGGCTCACGGCCAGCGAGATCGTGAGCGACCAGCGGTCGACGAGGCGCCGCAACGGAGCGGTGGCATGGGCGTACGGCGCGGCGATCGCCGCCTGCGTCGTCTCCGCCGGCACCTCGCCGTCGAACGCGACGTACCCCGCACCGCGGAACAGGGCCGACGCCGCCTCCAGGATCGGCAGGGTGCGCGGGTTGTCCTTGCCGAGCCCTCGCAGGTAGTCGCCGTACCGTCCGCCGGTCCACGGCACGCCGAGCGCCTCGGTCTGCCGCCGGAACGTCTCGAACGCGGCGTCGTCGGGCTGAGGCATGGTGCGCAGGATCCCCACTTTGGCCTGCAGCATCAGCTGCGCCGCCGCCATGCCCGTCATGAGCGACAGCTGCGCATTCCAGTCCTCGATCGGCAATGGCGAGCGACGCTCGATCGCGTACGAGCCGTCGTCGCGGCGCACCACTTCTTCGTCGGGCAGATTCAGGCTCGCGCCGCCGCGCTGCGCCTCCTGGTCCAGGCGCAGCCGGCCGACCTCGGGCAGGAGCGCGGCCGGTGTGTCCCGTCCGGCGTCGAGGTCGGCCTGGGTCGTGACGTAGTCCAGCTTCGCGCGGGACCGGATCAGCGCCCGCTCGAGACGGGTATCGGTGACGGATCCGGCAGCGTCGAGTGCGAAGGTCCAGACCAGAGCCGGACGGTCCTGATCCGGCAGCAGCGAGGCGTGGTTCTCGCTGAGCACCGGCGGATGCAGCGGGATCGTGCCATCCGCGGCATACAGCGTCTCGCCGCGGGCGCGAGCCGCCTCGTCGAGCGCGCCACCCGGTGTCACGAACGACGGGACGTCCGCGATCGCGTACCGCACGGTGTAGCCGGATCCGCTCCGCTCGATCTGGAAGGCCTGGTCGAGATCCATGGATCCGGCCGGGTCCAGCGTCGCGAACGCGATGTCGCGCAGGTCCAGGTCCGGCGTCGGAGCCGTGGCGGACGCCGCCTCGGCGAGCGCCTCGGGCGAGAACTCGGTGGGCGCGTCGATCTCGGTGCGCAGGGCCGCGAGCGCGGTGGCGAGCTCTGACTGCGCGGCGGACGGGGCGACGTGCGATCGGCGCTGAGGCATGGGTTCAGCCTAAGCCGGGCCCCCTATCGAGGGCGGGCATTAGCGTGGTGTCATGACCAGCACCGCCGACAAGGCCCGCACCCTCGCCGCGCTCTACGCGGCCCCCGAGATCCTCCGCGTCGTCAACGTGTGGGACGTCGTCTCCGCAAAGGCGATCGCCGCCCTTCCGGAGACCACGGCCATCGCCACGGCCGGCCATTCGATCGCCTCGTCCTTCGGCTACGCCGACGGCGCGATCCCGCGCGAGCTCATGCTCGACATGGTCGGGCGCATCGCCGCCGCCGTGGAGCTGCCCGTGACCGCTGATCTCGACGACGGCTACGACGACGCGGGGGAGACGGTTCGTCTCGCGATCGGCGCGGGCGTGGTCGGCGCCAACGTCGAGGACCGGCTGCGCCCCCTCGCCGAGGCGGCGGCGAATGTCGAGGCGATGATCCGCGCAGGTTCGGCCGAGGGCGTCCCGTTCGTGCTGAACGCGCGCACCGACGCCTTCGTCCGTGGTGGCGGACGCCCGGTCTCCGAGTCGCTCGCCGACGCGATCGAGCGCGGCCGCGCCTACCTGGACGCCGGAGCCACCTGCGTGTTCGTGCCGGGCATCCTCGACGCCGACACCACCCGCGCCCTCGTCGACGGGATCGGGCACGGCAAGGTCAGCGTGATCGGTCTGCCCGGCGCGCTCACCTCGACCGAGTACGAGGCGCTCGGCGCCGCCCGGATCTCCTTCGGTCCGCTGCCGCAGCGGGTCGCCCTTACCGCGCTGCAGGACAACGCCGCCGAGATCTACGCCGGGGGCATCATCCCGGCGAGCATCCGCGCGCTGAACTGACGAGCGTCGGCCCCTGAGCCGATCCGTCCGACCGATCGCCCCGCCTGCGCACCCGCACAGGCGGGGCGATCGCCGTCACTAGACTTGTGCCGTGGTGACTCGTCTCTCGAACTTCTTCCTCCGTACGCTCCGCGAAGACCCGGCCGGCGCCGAGGTTGCGAGCCACAAGCTGTTGATCCGCGCCGGATACATCCGACCGCAGGCTGCCGGCATCTTCGCCTGGCTCCCACTGGGTCTGCGTGTCAAGGCGCGGATCGAGAAGGTCGTCCGTGAGGAGATGGCTGCCGCGGGCGCTCAGGAGGTGCATTTCCCCGCCCTCATGCCGCGCGAGGCATACGAAGCGACAGGGCGCTGGGAGGAATACGGCGACCTGCTCTTCCGCCTGAACGATCGCAAGGGCGGCGACTACCTCCTCGCGCCCACACACGAAGAGGCGTTCACTCTGCTCGTGAAGGACCTGTACTCCTCGTACAAGGACCTGCCGCTGACGATCTACCAGATCCAGGACAAGTACCGGGACGAGGCCCGGCCCCGGGCCGGGCTCCTGCGCGGTCGTGAGTTCACGATGAAGGACGCGTACTCCTTCGACGCCAGTGACGCCGGCCTCGACGCCAGCTATCAGGCACAGCGTGACGCCTACGAGCGGATCTTCCAGCGCCTCGGGCTGGAATACGTCATCGTGCAGGCCGATGCCGGGGCGATGGGCGGCTCCCGCAGCGAGGAGTTCCTGCACCCGACCCCCGTCGGCGAGGACACCTTCGTGCGTTCCGGTGGCGGCTACGCGGCCAACGTCGAGGCGTACACGACGGCCGTCCCCGACGCGGTCCCGTTCGACGCCGACGGCGCTCCCGTGATCTTCGACTCGCCGAACACGCCCACGATCGAGACGCTCGTGGCGCACGCGAATGCGAACCTCGAGGGGGAGTTCACCGCGGCCGACACGCTCAAGAACGTCGTGCTCGCGCTCACTCACCTCGACGGCACCCGCGAACTGGTCGTCGTCGGGATCCCGGGCGACCGCGAGGTCGATGAGAAACGCGCCGAGGTCGCCTTCGCTCCCGCCGAAGTCGAAGCCGCGACGGCGGACGACTTCGAGAACAACCCGCTGCTCGTCAAGGGCTACATCGGCCCGTGGTCGCCCACGGGGGCGATCCTCGGCGAGGAGTCCGCGACCGGGATTCGCTACCTCCTCGATCCCCGCATCGTCGAGGGCACGAGCTGGATCACCGGCGCCAACATCGACCAGAAGCACGCGCACTCCGTGATCGCCGGCCGTGACTTCGCCGCAGACGGTGTCGTGGAGATCGCGAACGTGCGCGAGGGCGACCCCGCGCCCGACGGATCCGGCCCGGTGCATCTCGCGCGCGGCATGGAGATCGGCCACGTCTTCCAACTCGGCCGCAAGTACGCCGAGGCGCTCGGGCTGAAGGTGCTCGACGAGAACGGCAAGCTGGTGACCGTCACGATGGGCTCCTACGGCATCGGCGTGACCCGGATCCTCGCGATCATCGCCGAGCTCAACAACGACGAGAAGGGACTGATCTGGCCCGCCGCGGTCGCGCCGTTCGATGTGCACGTGGTGGCGGCCGGTCGCGATCAGCTCGCCTTCGATGTCGCGGCTGACGTGTCCGCGCAGCTCGAGGCAGCCGGGCTCGACGTGCTGTACGACGACCGCCCCAAGGTCTCGCCCGGTGTGAAGTTCGGCGACGCCGAGCTGGTCGGCGTGCCGCGTGTGCTCGTCGTCGGCCGCGGTGCCGCCGACGGCCAGGTCGAGCTGTGGGACCGCCGCACCGGCGAACGCGACACCGTCTCTATCGAGAAGGCAGTGCAGTCGCTCACTGCGCGCTGAGCGACGACACCTTGCGAAGCCCCGCGCATCCGACGAGGATGCGCGGGGCTTCGTCGTGAGATCCGTGCGGGGCAGCCCGGTTCGCGGCGCGCTGGGTCGGCCGCCGGCGCGCGTCCTGCAGGATGGAGACATGGAGACCACGCCTGCCGCCTGGCTGCGAGCACGCCCCGCGCTCACCGGATCCGCACCGGCGCTGCACCCCGGATCGGTGCCGAACGATCCGCTCGCCCTCTTTCTGAACTGGATCACCACCGCGGCCGAGGCGGGAGTCGCCGAACCGCATGCGGCGACCCTGGCGACGGTCGATGCCGATGGCGTTCCGGACGCGCGCACGCTCATCCTCAAGGATGTCGATGAGCGCGGCTGGGCGTTCGCCGGACCGCGCTCATCCGCCAAGGGGCAGCAGCTCGCGGCGAACCCCGCGGCCGCCCTGAACTTCTGGTGGCAGCCGGTGCTGCGCGCCGTGAGGGTGCGCGGCCCTGTGCGCGAAGCCGCGTCCGACGAGAGCGCGGCCGACCTCGCGGCGCGATCGGCCGCGGCGCGGGCCGGTGTGGCCGAGGGGGACTGGGTGCTCTGGCGGATCGTGCCGAGCCGGATCGAGTTCTGGCAGGGCTCGACCGATCGTCGGCATACCCGCATCGTGTACACGCGCGACGGTTCAGGATGGCTCCGGACACGGCGTGATGGTGAGGAAGCGCGCGAGAGCGCAGAGGAGGAGAGTGCATGAGCGACTACGAGGTGATGAGCATCGGCAGCCCGGACGAATGGCGGGACTTCCACGGCGGGTTCGACGAGTCTCGCTCCCGCGACGGACGACGCGTCGTCGATCATGAGCTGACCATGCAGTACATCGGCATGACCGCCAACGCCCTGATTCCCGGCGAGGAGGCGGGCTACTGGCACACCCACTCCCGGATCGAGGAGCTCTACGTCTTCCTCGCCGGGCACGGTCAGATGGGTGTCGGCGACGATGTCGTGGAAGTCGGGCCCGGCACGGTCGTGCGTGTCGGCCAGGGCGTGCCGCGCACCTGGCGCGCGCGACCGGACAGCACCGGCGAACTGCGCTGGCTATGCATCCGCGCCGGTGGCGAGGCGCTGCCGCACTTCCCCGACGACAGCGCGCGGCTGCCGGAGCGGCCGATGCCCTGGACTGCGCTGGGCTGAGAGAGCCCACGGGGCGACGACCGCTCCGCGCGGCGGCACCCGCCCTTCATCGCGGCGTGACACGCTGGAGGCATGACCGACGAGATCCTGCCTCCGACCCTCCGGGCCGAGATCAACACGGTGCTCGACGGCGCCGGAGTGCGCGCCGACCGGCGTCTCATCCTGCGTATGCTGCAGACCGCAGTGCTGCTCGGCGAGGACGGCGCGGACCGTCTCGACCTGAAGATCGCCTCCGCCGCGCTCAGCGAGATGCGTGATGCGTTCCGGCTGTTCGCGCCGTTCCACGGGGTTCCGAAGGTAACGGTTTTCGGATCCGCCCGCACCGCCCAGGACGACCCGCTGTACCGGCAGGCGCGCGACGTGGCGGCCGCGCTCGCCGCGGAGGGCTGGATGGTGGTCACGGGCGCGGGCCCGGGGATCATGCAGGCCGCTGCTGAGGGCGCGGGCCCCGAGCGCTCTCTCGGGGTGTCCATCCGACTCCCGTTCGAGGAGAAGGCGAACACGATCGTCGGCGAGCAGGAGCACGTCGTGGCGATGAAGTACTTCTTCACGCGCAAGCTCATGCTGATGAAGGAGTCCCGCGGCTTCATCTGCCTCCCCGGCGGCTTCGGCACCCTGGACGAGATGTTCGAGCTGCTCACCCTGCAGCAGACCGGCAAGGCCGAACCCATGCCGATCGTGCTGCTGGACGAGCCCGGCGGGACGTTCTGGCGCGGCCTGGAGCGCTTCGTGCAGGAGGACCTCGCACCGACCGGGGTGATCTCTCCCGGCGACTTCGACCGCGTCCAGATCACGGACTCGGTGTCGGAGGCGACGGCCGTCATCACCGGGTTCTGGCGCAACTACGACTCGCTGCGGTGGGTGGGCGATCTGCTGGTGCTGCGGCTGCGCGCCGCTGCGACCTCCGACGAGATCGCCCAGCTGAACGAGCAGTTCGGATCCCTGCTCTCATCCGGCCGCATCGAAGCATCCGGCCCGCACCCGGCCGAACTGGCCGACAAGGACCGGGTCGAGCTGCCGCGGCTGTCGATGCACCTGGATCAGCGCGCGGTCGGCGGCCTGTTCCGCATCATCGGTGCGATCAACCGATTCGGATCCGCGCCGCGCCGTTGACCCGGCCCGCGACTCAGGCTTCGGAGCGCAGGATCCCCGCGGCGAAGGCGTCGAGATCGACGGCGTGGCCGAGGACGCGCTCTGCGGCGCGCACCCCCGAGGCATAGGCGCCGCCGACCGTCGCCGGCTCTGCGCCCCAGGTGGCCTCTCCGGCGAAGTGCAGCATCCCGTCGACCGGGCCTGCGAGGGCGTCGTGGTCCTCGTGCGAGGATCCGTTCGCGAGGTGCGAGTAGGAGCCCTGCGAGAACGGATCCTGTCCCCAGCGCGTGATCCAGCGCGCGACCGGCGTGGGGATGTCCTCGCCGTAGAGCCGGCGCAGCGCCGCCATGGCATCGGCGGAGATCACGTCGTCGGTCAGCGTCTGCACACGCTTCCCGAACGGCCCGGCGGCGAAGGTCAGCAGCGTGGGCCGGCCGCTGATCGCGGACACGTCGTACCAGGAGTGCCAGTGCTCGCCGGGCTCGCCGAGAGCGCGGATCGCGTACACCTCCTCCTCCCAGAAGCGCTCGGGGAACTGCAGGAAGATCTTGTTGAACACGCCCATCCCGAGCCGCGCGATCGGATCCGCGATCTCTGCCGGCAGCGCGGGCTCGAACGCGATCGCGCCGGCCTTCAGCACGCCGAGGGGCACGGTGACGACCGCCCGTGCGGCCGTGAAGACGCCGCGATCGGTCTCGACCCGCACTCCCTCCGTGCTGCGCACGATGCGCCGCACCACGTGCTCGAGCCGGACATCGAGCCCGGCAGCGATGCGGGCGGGCAACTCGTCATAACCGCGCGGGAAGACGACCTCGTCGCCGTCGATCGCGTCCTCGTCGAGCCCGTGCGCGTCGAGGTCGCCGATCCAGGCGCCGCACTGCTCCTCGACGCGGTGCCGGAAGAACTCGCGGATCTCGTCGACGCGCTCCGGATCCATCGCATCCCGGTGCCGCTCCAGGGCGTCCAAGGCGCGCTCCGTCACCTCGAGGTAGGTGTCGCCGGGGGAGGACCGGGAGATCTCCTGCTCCACCGCGAGGTCGGCCGCGGCGACGTCGGTGACCCACTGCGCACTCTCTGCGGCGGACAGGCGCCGCGCCTCGCCGTCGAAGTCGGCGATGGGGCGGCCGCCGGCCTGGAAGCTGCCCACGGTGAACTCGATGGTCGGCACGTTCAGGGCCCGCACGAGCTCCCACAGCGGGGAATCCTCGATGCCATGGATCCAGGACGCGCCGAGATCCACGGAGAAGCCCGCGCCGCGGTCCGTGTGCATGCGCCCGCCGACCCGGTCCCGCGCCTCCAGCACGGCCACGCGCTGACCGGCCGCGGTGAGAAGCCGCGCTGCGGTCGTACCGGACATGCCGGCGCCGATCACGATCGTGTCGAACTCGGGCACGCGTTCTCCTCGGGGGTCTTCGTCGGGAGGATCTCGGACCCGGAGGCCACCAGCCTTCGCCGAGACGGGTCTCGCCAGGGTATCGTTGTACGGATGTCGTGCGTGCGGGTGCGCGCCGACGAGAGCTGAACAGGGAGGCCGTCATGGATATCGATCTCGGGTTGCTGCGCACGATCGAGCGGGAGAAGGAGATCCCCTTCGACGAGCTGATCGCGATCATCGAACAGGCCGTCCTGACCGCCTACGCCAAGCATGACTCTGCGGAGGGCGTGCTGACCGAAGGCGCCCGCGTCGAGCTCGACCGCAAGACCGGCCACGTCGCCGTGCTGATCCCCGTGCGCGATGAGGAGGGTGCGGTCATCGGCGAGGAGGACTCCACTCCCGATGACTTCGGCCGCATCGCCGCCTTCGCCGCGAAGCAGGTCATCGGCCAGCGCCTGCGCGACATCGCCGACGACGCCGTTCTCGGCGAGTTCCGCGGCAAGGAGGGCGACATCGTCGCCGGTGTCATCCAGCAGGGCCCGAACCCGCGCATGATCCACGTCGACCTCGGATCCGTCGAGGCGATCCTCCCGCCCGAGGAGCAGGTCCCGGGTGAGGAGTACACGCACGGAACCCGTATCCGGGTCTACGTGACGTCGGTCGCCAAGGGGATGAAGGGTCCCGCGATCACCGTGTCCCGCACGCACCCGGGTCTCGTGCGCAAGCTCTTCGCACTCGAAGTGCCGGAGATCGCCGCGGGCCTCGTCGAGATCGTCGCGCTGGCCCGTGAGGCCGGGCACCGCAGCAAGATCGCGGTGAAGGCGAACGACCCCGCCATCAACGCCAAGGGCGCGTGCATCGGCGAGATGGGCCGCCGTGTCCGCGCGGTCACCGAGGAGCTCGCGGGGGAGAAGATCGACATCGTCGACTATCACCAGGATCTCGCGACGTTCGTCGCGCATGCGCTGTCGCCCGCCAAGGTCACCAGCGCGTTCGTGCTCGACGCCGGCACGAAGGCCGTGCGGGCCCTGGTGCCCGACTACCAGCTGTCGCTCGCGATCGGCAAGGAGGGGCAGAACGCCCGCCTCGCCGCGAAGCTCACCGGCGCCAAGATCGACATCCAGCCGGACTCGATCCTCGACGGGGCCTGAGCGGCCGCGTTCGCCTGCCGCGCCCGAGGTGTAAGATGGATCATGTACGAACGTGTGTCGGTTGCCGCGCTCGTGCATCTCGCACCGCCCTGCTCAGGGTGGCAATCCGGAATGGTGAGCTCGTCTTCGACGAGCAGGCCGTGCTGCCGGGGCGGGGTGCGTGGGTGCATCCGACTCCGGAGTGCGTGGACACCGCCCTGCGGCGACGCGCCTTCGCCCGTGCACTCCGTGTGTCCACTGCGATGGAATTCCCGGAAGCAGAGAACATGCAGACCCTCGAGAAACGGCTGAACGGCTATGGAAACAAAGTGAACGGCTCGAAATGAGACCCGTCCGCGACTAGTGGTCTGCCCTGCCAGGGCGGACCGACCCTGACAGGAGAATTGTGGCTGGTAAACCACGCGTGCACGAGATCGCCGCCGAACTCGGCGTCGACAGCAAGTTTGCACTCGCGAAGCTCAAGGAGCTCGGCGAGTTCGTGAAGTCCCCCTCATCCACGATCGAGCCCCCGGTCGCGCGCAAGCTGCGTGCTGCCATCGAGGCCGACAAGCCGGCCGGCGCCGCTTCCGCGACCGCCCCGGCCGCCAAGCCTGCTGCGGCCACCCCCGCAGCAGCGTCTTCCGGCGCGCCCAAGCCCGGCCCGAAGGCGCCGACTCCCGGCCCGAAGCCGGGACCGGCCAAGCCCGCAGAGCCGACCCCGGCACCGGCGGCCGAGGCTCCCGCGGCTCCGGCTGCGCCCTCTCCGGCCCAGACCGCTGCGGAGAAGACGTCTGCGGACAAGCCCGGCGGATCCGGCGCTCCGCGCCCCGGCGCACCTCGCCCCGGCAACAACCCGTTCGCCTCGCAGCAGGGTATGGGCTCGCGTCCCGCGGGTCCGCGTCCGGGTAACAACCCGTTCGCCTCCGCGCAGGGCATGGGCCAGCGTCCGACGCCGGGCAACATCCCGCGTCCGCAGGCTCCGCGCCCCGGCTCGCCGCGCGTCGGCGGACCCCGTCCCGGCCCCGGCGGCCGTGCCGGTGGTCCCGGTCGTCCCGGCGGTGCCGGTCGTCCCGGCGCTCCGTTCCAGCAGCGCACCGGCGGCCCCGGCCGTCCCGGTGGTGCCGGTGCCGGTGGGTTCCAGCGCCCTGGTGGCGCTCCTGGTGCCCCGGCCGGCGGTTTCGCCGGTCGTCCCGGCGGTGGTGGCGGCCGCGGCCGCGGCCCCGGCGGCGGTACGGCCGGCGCGTTCGGCAAGGGCGGCGGCAAGAGCAAGCAGCGCAAGTCGCGGCGGGCGAAGCGGCAGGAATTCGAGATGCGGTCGGCGCCGGTCGTCGGCGGCGTCAACGTCTCGAAGGGCAACGGCGAGATCATCCGTCTGCGTCGCGGTGCTTCGATCGCCGACTTCGCGGACAAGCTCGAGGCATTGCGCGGCTACACCGTGCAGCCCGGCACGCTCGTGACGATCCTGTTCAACCTCGGCGAGATGGCCACGGCCACCGAGTCGCTGGACGAGGCGACGTTCGAGGTGCTCGGCGCCGAGCTCGGTTACACGATTCAGATGGTCTCGCCCGAGGACGAGGACAAGGAGCTCCTCGAGGGCTTCGGTCTCGACCTCGAGGCCGAGCTGGAGGCGGAGAGCGAGGAGGACCTCGAGATCCGTCCCCCGGTGGTCACCGTCATGGGTCACGTCGATCACGGTAAGACCCGACTGCTCGACGCGATCCGGCAGACCAACGTCATCGAGGGCGAGGCCGGTGGCATCACCCAGCACATCGGTGCCTACCAGGTGTGGACCGAGCACGAGGGCATCGAGCGCGCGATCACCTTCATCGACACTCCGGGTCACGAGGCGTTCACCGCCATGCGTGCCCGTGGTGCGCAGGTGACCGACATCGCGATCCTCGTGGTCGCGGCCGACGACGGCATCATGCCGCAGACGGTGGAGGCGCTCAACCACGCCCAGGCGGCCGGGGTGCCGATCGTGGTCGCGGTCAACAAGGTCGACAAGCCCGAGGCCAACCCGGCCAAGGTCCGTCAGCAGCTCACCGAGTACGGCCTGGTCGCAGAGGAGTACGGCGGCGACGTCATCTTCGTTGACGTCTCCGCACGTGCCAACACCGGAATCCAGGAGCTCCTGGACGCCGTTCTGCTCACCGCGGACGCCGGTCTGGACCTCACCGCGAATCCGAACAAGGCCGCGCGAGGCATCGCCATCGAGGCGAAGCTCGACAAGGGCCGCGGTTCGGTCGCCACGGTGCTGATCCAGTCCGGAACCCTCCGGATCGGTGACGCGATCGTCGCGGGCACCGCATACGGACGCGTCCGCGCCATGATCGACGAGAACGGTGACGCGGTCGAGGCCGCAGCTCCCTCCCGCCCGGTCCAGGTGCAGGGTCTGAACTCGGTCCCGCGTGCCGGTGACGTCTTCATCGTGACCGACGAGGACCGCATGGCCCGTCAGATCGCTGAGAAGCGTGAAGCCGTCGAGCGCAACGCGCAGCTGGCGAAGGCCCGCAAGCGCATCTCGCTCGAGGACTTCACCCGTGCTCTCGAAGAGGGCAAGGTCGAGACGCTCAACCTCATCATCAAGGGCGACGTGTCCGGTGCCGTCGAGGCTCTGGAGGAGTCGCTGCTCAAGATCGAGGTCGACGACTCGGTGCAGCTGCGCATCATCCACCGCGGTGTCGGCGCGGTCACCGAGTCGGACGTGAACCTGGCGACGATCGACAACGCGATCATCGTGGGCTTCAACGTCCGCCCTGACCCGAAGGCCCGTGAGGCGGCGTCCCGCGAGGGCGTCGACGTGCGGTTCTACTCGGTCATCTACAACGCGATCGACGAGATCGAGAACTCCCTCAAGGGCATGCTCAAGCCGGAGTTCGAAGAGGTCCAGTCGGGTGTCGCCGAGATCCGCGAGGTGTTCCGCTCCTCGAAGTTCGGCAACATCGCCGGTGTCATCGTGCGGTCGGGAACGATCACGCGCAACGCCAAGGCGCGCGTCATCCGCGACGGCATCGTCCTCGCCGATGGCCTGGCCATCGAGTCGCTGCGCCGCTTCAAGGACGACGTCACCGAGGTCCGCACGGACTTCGAGGCGGGTATCGGCCTGGGCAAGTACAACGACATCCAGGTCGGCGACGAGATCGAGACGACCGAGATGGTGGAGAAGCCGCGCGGCTAAGCACGTGGTTGCGCAGGATGGCATCCTGTGCCGACCTTACGGGGCCCCGGTCCGCTTCGCGGACGCCCCGACGGTCGTCACAGGGTGCCTTCCTGCTCCGCGCTTGCGTTCCACGCGGGCGAAAGAGTGAGAGGGTAAGGACATGGCCGGAGAACGACAGGCACGACTCGCGGATCGGATCCGCGTCATCCTCGCTGAGCGGCTGGAGAAGGGGCTGCGGGATCCGCGCCTCGGCTTCGTGACGATCACCGACGTGCGCGTCACCGGTGATCTGCAGCACGCGTCCGCGTTCTACACCGTGCTCGGCACGGAGGAGGAGCGCGTGGCCTCGGGTGCGGCGCTCACGTCAGCGACCGGGCTCCTGCGCAAGGAGGTCGGACGTCAGCTCGGCATCCGGCTCGTGCCCACGCTCGAGTTCATCCCCGACGCGCTGCCCGAGAACGCCGACCACATCAGTGATCTGCTCCGGCAGGCGCGCGAACGTGATGAGCAGGTCGCCGGCATCGCCGCGTCCGCCGCGTTCGCGGGCGAGGAAGATCCGTATGTGAAGCCCCGCGAGGGCGACGAGAACTGATCGATTCAGGGCGGTGCCATGGCACCGTGACATCGCTGCGAGAGGCCCCGGGACACTGTGTCCCAGGGCCTCTCGTCGTTGCTTGCGCGCATGTCTCCTGCGTTGGGCGATTATTCCACCGGGTCTAAGAAGTTGGGATCCGCGCTCGTCTCTTGTTAGCATCCAACCCACGTGCGCGAAGTGGCGCACGATGGTGGCGGGGGGCTGCGCAGCGATGAACGGCGCGACGACAAGCAGGACCGAAGAGCGGGCGAGGATCCGGGCGCCCGGTGCGCCGTCGGAGGATAAGTCCGACCGTCTGGCCTGCGGTACCCACGATGTCGCGCCGCACGTGCGCTCCGCGATCGATCGCATCTGCGGTGGTGACGCCGTCGCGGCCGCTGAGATGCTGGCCGCGCTGGATCCTGAACATCGCCGGGGATGGCGGGTGCTGCCCGACGCCCTTCCGGCAGCCCCCGCGCTGGAGGCGCATGCTCAGCGCGTGCTGCCGCGCGACGCGGATCGGGAGCGCGCATTCGCGCTCGCGCTGTGCGGCTCAGGATCGGTGCAGGCGCTGGGCGCGATCGTGGGGTGTGATCCGGACGGCGTTGCTCGGTCGCAGCTCGTCGGTCTCGCCGAGCTGCGCGGCGGGAGGTTCCATTTTGCCGATCCGACACTGCGTGCGCATCTGCTGGCGGCGGCGACATCGCAGGATCGGTTGCGTGCACACCAACGGCTGGCCGTGGTGCTCGCCGAGGCAGGGGATGAGCACGCGGCGTTGTGGCACCGCGCCCGTGGCGCCGTGGCGGCCGATCCCGGCCTGGTCGAACCGCTCATCGAGCTGGCGTACGCGGCGCTGCGCGAAGGAGCTGCCGAGCGTGCCTGGTCCTGCGCGGCAGAGGCCGTGGAGCATGCCGGACCGGGATCGTCCGCGCACGCGAGCGCGTTGCTGTGCAGCGGACGTGCGGCGCTGGCCGGAGGCTGGGTAGCGGACGCCGTGGAACGCATCGAGCAGGCGCTGCGCATCGATGGCGGACATCGCGGTGAGGCGACGGCGGCCTTCGTGCTCGCGCACACGCTGCGACAGGGCGCGGTGCCGGCGCCCGATCTGCTGGTCCCGCCTGATGCGTCCGGCCCGGGATACCGGCTCGCCGCGGTGCTGGGCGCGTCCCTCGGCGCTGAGCGCGGTGACCGCGAACGCAGCACAGCGTGGCTCGCCATCGCAGCACGACTCGGTGAGGACACGGAGGTGCGGGCGACGTTGCTGGCCTGGTGCGATGCGCTGGCGGGCCACGCGGATGCGGGGGCGATCGACGACGGCGATGCCGTCCAGCGCGTGGCGCACGCACTGTGCGCCGGCCTCGACGGCGACCCGGATGCCGGGGTGCGCGCACTGGCCGAGCCTGTCGCGATCCGCGGCGACGCTCGCGTGATCGGTCTGCAGGAGCATGGTCCGCTGCTGCGCGCCCGCCGTGCCGTCGCCGAAGTGCTGCTGCACGTCTGGGCGGGACGCATCGGCACCGCCCATGAGCTTCTCGCCGCGTCCGCGGCGGAGCTCCCCGTGGCGCTGCCGTTCGCCGGTCTCGCCGTGGCGTTGTCCCGGCGACTGGATCTCGCCGTGGACGGCCGCATCGGAGCGTTGTCCCGGGAGCTCGCTGCATCCGTTCCGTGGCCGCAGGAGCCCGATGGGTTCGTGGACCGCGCCATCGACGCCTATCTGCAGGGACGCAGCGATGAGGCCGCCGTGCACATGGGCCTGTGGACGGACCGCGGCAGACCCTCCGAGCCCCTCGGTCTGCCCGGGTTGGACGAGATCGGTCCGCTGGGTGCGGCGACGGCGCCGGAGCCTCCCGAGGCGACGGCGGCACGGACCTTGCGCGAGCGCGTCAGAGCCGCGCGCGAGTCATCCTGGCGTACCGACCTCGATGCGGTGGCCGAGGAGAGCCGGGGGATCCGTTCGCCTTTCGAGCGGGCAAGGGTCGAGGCGCTGCTGGGCTCCACATGCGCGGCACGGGGCGACCGCGGCCGAGGCGTGCGGCACCTGCGCGCCGCGCGGAGCCTGTTCGAGGAGTCCGGGGCGCGGGCATGGCGCGGCATGGTCGATCGACGACTGCGGATGATGGCCGAGCGTCGGCTGCGCGCGGCGGAAGCCGCCGGAGAGACGGGCGCCGTGCCGTCATCGCTGGAGGTCTGCCGCGCGGCCTGGGAGCCGGTCCTCACCGCCCGTGAGCTCGAGGTCGCTCTGCTCATGGCCGAGGGGCGCGCGAATCGCGAGATCGCGCTCGCGCTGCACGTCTCGGTGCGGACCGTCGAGGTGCACGGCGGCCGGATCTTCGCGAAGCTCGACGTGCGCACCCGTCACGAGCTGACGGTGCTCGCACACCGCACCGACCAGCACCTCTGAGGGGCGCGCGGACAGCGGCGGTCCGTGGCCGGTCAGCGCGGCAGCATCAGCTCGCCATCGGTGGCCTCGAGCAGCCCGTCCGCGACGAGCGAGTCGATCGCACGGTCGCGCTGCACCGGATCCGGCCAGTCGGCGAGGACGGCATCGGCGGGCAGACGGTGGCCCTCGGCGTGCCGCAACGCGCGGAGCACGCCGCCGCGCGCCTGCCGGTCCGAACCCTCGTACTTCGCCTGCCGTCGCCGCCGGTCCTCGCCGTCGGGGAAGCCCGCGGCGCGCCAGACGCAGAGCTCGGCGAGCGGGCACCGTGCGCAGTCCGCGCTGCGGGCGGTGCAGACGGTCGCACCGAGCTCCATGATCGCGGCGTTCATGACGGCGGCGTCCCCCGCCTCGTCGGGCAGCAGCGCGAGCATGTCGTCCAGATCGCGGCGTGAAGGAGGATCCGGCTGGGCCCGCCCGTGCACGGCGCGGGCGATGACCCGTCGCGTGTTGGTGTCCACGACGGGATGGCGGTCGCCGAACGCGAACACCGACACGGCGCGAGCCGTGTAGTCGCCGATGCCGGGGAGCGCCAGCAGTGCGGGGACGTCGCGCGGCGTCACCCCGCCATGCTCATCGCGGACGGCGATCGCGGCCCGGTGCAGCCACAGCGCGCGTCGGGGATATCCGAGGTTCGCCCACTGCTGCAGCACCTCGGCCGGAGTCGCCGCGGCGAGCGAGATCGGATCGGGCCAGCGTGCCAGCCACGCCTCCAGATGCGGGATCACGCGGTTGACCGGCGTCTGCTGCAGCATGAACTCGCTCACCAGCACGCCCCACGCTCCGTACGCGGCGAGGTACTCCGCCCGTCTCCAGGGCAGGTCCCGCGCGTGCTCGCGGTACCAGGCGATCAGCGCGGACGCGATCGGCGCGGAGGCGGGGGAGTCGGCCACGGGAGTCCACGCTACCGCTCCCGCGGAACCGCGTCGCATCGCCGGCGGACCGGTCGGATCCGAACTGTCGCGGCCTCTAGGCTGGGGGCATGGCAACCAGCGGCATCCTGCTCGTCGACAAGCCGGGCGGGATGACGAGTCACGACGTCGTCGCCCGCACCCGCCGGGTGTTCGGCACCCGCAAGGTCGGGCACGCCGGTACGCTCGATCCGATGGCCACCGGGCTTCTCGTCATCGGCGTCGAAGCGGCCACGCGTCTGCTCACCTTCGTGGTGGGTGCCGACAAGACCTACCACGCCACCATCCGCCTCGGTCAGAGCACGAGCACGGACGACGCGGACGGCGAGATCACCGCCTCGGCCGACCCCGAGCGTGTTTCCGCGATCGCTGCGGATGAGATCGCCGCCGGCATCGCCGCGCTCACCGGCGCCATCTCGCAGGTGCCGAGCGCCGTCTCCGCGATCAAGGTCGACGGACGCAGGGCGTACGATCGCGTGCGCGCGGGGGAGGACGTCGTCCTCGCTGCCCGCGATGTGGTGGTGTCGCGCTTCGACGTGCTCGGTGACAGCCCCGCCGACGACGGCATGCGCGACCTCGACGTCGTCGTGGACTGCTCGTCCGGAACCTACATTCGCGCCCTCGCTCGCGATCTCGGGGCGGCCCTGGGCGTCGGCGCCCACCTCACGGCGCTGCGCCGCACGCGTGTCGGGCCGTTCGACGTGGCCGATGCCTCGATGCTGGAAACTCTCGCAGAGGCGCGGCCGCTCACCGCTGCCGCTGCGGCGGCCCGGATCCTTCCCGTCCTCGCGGTCAGCGCGCAGGAAGCGGCCGATCTGCGTCACGGCAAGCGCCTGGTCGCCCAGCGTGCCAGGCTCGAGGGTCCGCGCGCCGCGGCGATCGATCCCGACGGTGTGCTGATCGGGATCGTGGAGCGTCGCGGTGATGACCTGAAGAGCGCCATGAACATGCCGGAGGGGGCGTCATGATCCTGTGGTTCACCGTCATCCAGATCGCGGTCGCGGTCGCGGCGGGCCTGTTCTGCCTGATCATGGGCTTCGCAGGCAAGCGTCCGAGTGACTGGACCGTGGGATCGCTGGCCCTGATCGAGCTGCTGCTGATCGTGCAGGTCGTCCTGGCCATCGTGCTGCCGTTCACGGGGAATCCCGCTCTCGGCGACCCGCTGGAGTACGGCGTGTATCTGGTCTCCGCCGTGCTGCTGCCGATCGGCGGAGCGGTCTGGGCGCTGCTCGAGCGCTCCCGTTGGAGCACGGTGATCATGGGCGTGGTCGCACTGTCGATCGCGGTCATGATCTGGCGGATGCAGGTGATCTGGACGACGCCGATCGGCGGCTGAGCAGCACCGGCTGTGCGGACCCGGTGTCATCGGGTTCCGTAGAATGGACCCTGCCATGAGCACCGCGCGATCCTCGACCCCGTCCGATTCCCCTGCGTCCCCATCGGGGACCTCCTCGGTCGTGCCGTCTCGCCCTCGGATGCGCGGCGTGGGCCGCGTGCTCGTGATCGTGTACGCCGTGATGGCGCTGGGAGCCACCGGCCGATCCTTCGTGCAGATCGTGCGCGCGTTCGACCAGGCTCCGCTGGCGTACTCGCTGTCGGCGGTCGCCGCGGTCGTCTACATCGTCGCGACGCTCGCTCTGATCGGATCCGGCCGCCCGGGCTGGTACCGCGTCGCCTGGGTCGCGATCGTGTTCGAGCTCGTCGGCGTGCTGGTCGTGGGCACGCTGAGTCTCACCCACCCCGCGCTCTTCCAGCACCAGACCGTGTGGTCGCAGTTCGGCCTCGGCTACGTGCTGATCCCGCTGTTCCTGCCGATGGTCGGGCTGTGGTGGCTCATCACGCATCGTCCGTCCCGCACCGTTGCCACCGTCTCCGGCGTCGGCTCGTCGGAGGGATCCGCCGCATGATCGTCTTCCGCGATCCGTCCGAGGTCCCCGCGGACTTCGGACGCACCGTCGCCGCGATCGGCAAGTTCGACGGCGTGCACGCCGGCCACCGCGCGGTGTTCCGCCGCGCGCAGCAGGACGCGGCGCGCATCGGGGCGAAGACGGTGGCCGTGACCTTCGACCGCAACCCGCTGAGCGTGCTGCGTCCGGATCGGTGCCCGGACGATCTGGTGTCCGTCGAGCGCAAGATCGAGCTGCTCTCGGCGTGCGGTCTGGATGCGGTTCTCGTGCTCACCTTCGACGAGCAGCTGGCCTCGCGCACGGCGGAGGACTTCGCCCAGGCGATCCTCGTCGACGCGCTGCATGTCGCCACCGTCCTCGTCGGCCGCGACTTCCGCTTCGGAAGCGGCGGCAGGGGAACCCCGGCGCTGCTGGCCGAGCTGGGCGCGCGGAGCGACTTCACGGTCGACGTGATCGAGGACGTCTTCCTCGAGGGCACCGACCGACGGGTCTCCTCGTCGTGGGTGCGCGAGCTGCTCTCCGCGGGTGACGTCGCGCTCGCGGGCGCCGTACTGGGACGCCCGGTGTCGGTGCGCGGGGAGGTCGTGCACGGTCTGAAGCGCGGCCGCGAACTCGGATTCCCGACCGCGAACCTTCCTGCGCTCCTCGACGAGATGGTGCCCGCCGACGGCGTCTACGCGGGCAGGCTGGTGGACCACACGACCGGCGTCGTGCACCCCGCGGCGATCTCCGTCGGAACCAACCCCACGTTCGACGACGTGCTGCAGCGCCAGGTCGAGGCGCATGCGATCGACAGTCCCGGGCTGGACCTCTACGGCCATGACGTGACCGTGGAGTTCACCCATCGGCTGCGGGGGATGACGGCCTTCGACAGCATGGAGGCGCTCGTCGCCGGCATCGCCTCCGACGTCGCGCAGGCGCGGCTCCTGCTGGGCGTGAGCGAACCGGATCGCGCGAACTCGCCCGCTGAGTGACCGGACGGGGGCTCGCGTGGCGTAAACTGACCGCGAACCCGTTGTGATCGACGTGCGCGATGCACGCCTGCGGGGTTCTCGTCCGCTCGGTCTGCGATGCCTCTCGGCAGCCGCCCGTCCGCGGATACGCATCGTCGGGACGCAGCATCATCCCGACGGTCATTGTTCGGATCAGTCGCCGTCCTCTGGAGACGGCATCCAGGCTCAGGAGGAGCATGCCGACCACGGCGACCGCCACTCGGCGGAAGAAGACGTCGCGTCGAGACGAAGACGCGCCGCTGATCCCGATTCTCGCGCGCAAGGTGCGCGAGATCGAGGCCAAGGCCCAGCACGGGAAGCTCGGCCCCACCAACCGCGTCAAGTTCCAGGTGATCGCGTTCCTGGTGCGCGAGGAGCGTGCCAGGGCCAAGGGCGACGCGGCGCTCGGCGACGCCGCCCGCGCGGAGCAGCTCAAGCGTCTGGACGGTGTGGCCACCATCCTCGCGAAGACCGCCGCGCGTGACACGTCGCTGATCCAACTGCTCGAGGCGGATCAGGCCACGAGCCCCGTAGCGAAGCGCATGCGCCGCGACTGGCTGCTGGAGTCCGGCGCCGAGCTCGCGCCGGAGGAGCTCGTCATCGCCGACGTCATCCGGGTGCAGCAGGCGCCGGTGGTGCCGGCAGCGCTCGCCGAACGCCAGGTGACCCCGCCGTCCGTGGAGTCGCGGATGCTGGCGAACCCGTTCCTGGCGCCGGATCTCACCCCGCGGCCCGCGTCCACCCCGCGACGCCGCCTGGACGGCTGGGACCTCATGGGGCCGCTGTACAAGGCGTTCGAGTCAGGGGCGGGCGGGGGGATGGCCTCGATGGAGCTGCCGCCGCTGCCCGAGTACGACCACCTCTCGCCGAAGGGCCTTGAGGTGATGGTGCATCAGTCGCGCTTCCTCGAGTCGGTGCGGGCCGGGCATCGTTCTTTCCTGCTCGCCGACGAGCCGGGTCTCGGCAAGACCGCGCAGTCGGTGCTCGCCGCTTCCATCGCCGACGCATATCCGCTTCTGGTCGTCGTCCCGAACGTGGTGAAGATGAACTGGGCGCGCGAAGTCGAGCGGTGGACCCCGCAGCGCCGCGCCGCCGTGATCCAGGGCGATGGCCAGGACGTGGACGCGTTCGCCGACATCTTCATCGTCAACTACGAGATCCTCGATCGGCATCTGTCCTGGCTGGGCGAGATCGGCCTGCGCGGCATGGTCGTCGACGAGGCGCACTTCATCAAGAACCTGTCCTCGCAGCGCTCGCAGAACGTGCTGGCGCTGGCCTCCCGCATTCGGGAGCAGGCCGCCGGTGCGCATCCCCTGTTCATGGCCCTCACGGGAACCCCGCTGATCAACGACGTCGAGGACTTCGACGCGATCTGGCGCTTCCTCGGCTGGACGAACGGCGAGCGTCCCTCCGCGGAGCTCGCGGACAAGCTCGACGCCACGGGGCTGACACCCGCGGACAAGTCGTTCTACGGCGAGGCCAGGGACGCGGTCATCTCGATGGGCATCGTGCGCCGCAAGAAGAAGGACGTGGCGGCCGACCTGCCCGACAAGCTCATCGCGGATCTGCCGGTGCAGCTGGACGACGAGTTCGGGCGCGGGATCCGGCAGGCCGAGGCCGAACTCGGCGCGCGGATGGCGGCGAAGTACCGCCGGATCATCGAGGCGCGCGGAGACCGGGGCCTCGCCCACGGCGAGATCGACGAGGACATCGTCCGGCTCGTCGCGCACGGCGAGCTGGAGGAGTCGAAGGCCGCCGGCACCGGCGGGGACAACGTCTTCACCATGGTGCGCAAGATCGGCCAGGCCAAGGCGCTGCTGGCTGCGGACTATGCCGCGCAGCTGCAGCGCTCCGTCGGCAAGGTGGTGTTCTTCGCCAAGCACGTCGACGTGATGGATCAGGCGGAGGCGCATTTCGCGGCTGCGGGGATCCGTTCGGTGTCGCTGCGGGGCGACCAGACTGCGATCGCGCGGCAGCAGGCGGTCGACGCGTTCAACAGCGACCCCGACGTCGGGATCGCGGTGTGCTCGCTCACTGCGGCCGGCGTCGGCGTGAACCTGCAGACCGCGTCGAACGTCGTGCTCGCCGAGCTCAGCTGGACCGCGGCGGAGCAGACCCAGGCGATCGACCGCGTGCACCGCATCGGCCAGGACGAGCCGGTCACTGCATGGCGCATCATCGCGGCGCACACCCTCGACACGAAGATCGCCGAGCTCATCGACCAGAAGCAGGGCCTCGCGGCTCGGGCGCTCGACGGCGAGGCCGTGGAGGAGGGTGCGAGCGAGCCTGTGCAGCTGGCGGCGCTCATGCACCTGCTTCGTCAGGCGCTCGGCGGCGACTGACCGCATCCCGACGGCGAACGTCAAGAACGGCGCTTCTTCTCCCGGTTTCTGGAGGCGGAGCGCCGTTCTTCTTCAAGAAGACGAGAAGTCCGTGATGGGGTGCGTAAGAACGCCGCTTTTCGGTGCTGTCGAATGGCGCCGGAGAGCCGATCGGCACTAGGGTCGAACGAGGCAACGGCGCCGCGCTTCCATCCCCTTCCCCTCCCGAGGACGACCCATGAAGATCGGCATCCTGACCAGCGGCGGCGACTGCCCCGGCCTGAACGCGGTCATCCGCGGCGTCGTGCTCAAGGGCACCGAGGCGTACGGCCTCGAATTCGTCGGCATCCGCGACGGCTGGCGCGGCGTCGTCGACGGCGACTTCTTCCCCCTGACGCGGCACGAGGTCAAGGGACTCTCGAAGGTCGGCGGCACCATTCTCGGCACCAGCCGCACCAACCCGTACGAGGGCCCGCGCGGCGGCGCGGAGAACATCGCCAAGACGCTGTACGGGCACAAGATCGACGGCATCATCGCGATCGGCGGCGAGGGCACGCTGGCGGCCGCGGATCGTCTGTTCAAGGAGGGGATCAACGTCCTCGGGGTGCCGAAGACCATCGACAACGATCTGCGCGCCACCGACTACTCGTTCGGCTTCGACACGGCCGTCAACATCGCCACCGAGGCGATGGATCGTCTTCGCACCACGGGTGACTCCCACCGGCGCTGCATGGTGGCCGAGGTCATGGGCCGTCACGTGGGCTGGATCGCCCTGCACGCGGGAATGGCAGCCGGAGCGCACGTGATCTGCATCCCGGAGGTGCCGATGTCGCTCGAGGAGATCGCCGCCCTCGTGTCCAGCGCGAACGATCGCGGGCGAGCACCGCTCGTCGTGGTCTCCGAGGGCTTCAAGCTCAAGGACATGGACGAGGCGTACAGCGACAAGGGCCTGGATGCGTTCAACCGCCCGCGGCTCGGCGGCATCGGCGATCTGCTCGCCCCGGAGATCGAACGGCTCACGGGCATCGAGACCCGTGCGACGATCCTCGGTCACATCCAGCGCGGAGGCGCCCCGTCCGCCTTCGACCGCGTCCTCGCGACGCGCCTCGGCATGCACGCCGCGGACGCGGTCGTCGATGGGGCATGGGGGCAGATGGTGGCCCTGCATGGCACCGAGATCGTCCGCGTGCCGTTCGAGGACGCCCTCGGCGAGCTCAACACGGTGCCGCGCAACCGCTACGACGCAGCGGCGACCCTGTTCGGCTGAGTGCCGCGAGGCGTTCCGCGCCGTGTCGCCGGCGGGATCCGGTCCACGTCCTGAGATCAGGAACATTCACCCAGATCAGGACGATTTGCCTCGGATCCGCCTGATCTCGGTCATTCGTCCTGATCTCGGGATGGGGCTCCGGGGACGTGGGTCCGGATACACATCAGGGACGTCGATCCAGGTCACGGTCCGGAGCCCGGGCGCCGGTGCCGGATCAGCGTGCACCGAGGTGGCGTGCCTGTGCCATCGCCGCGCGGACCATGTCCTGGACATAGCACGGCTCGAACATGAGCTGGGCGTAGTCGAAGCGCAGCACCACGAAGCCCCGTAGCGCCAGCCGGGCATCTGCCCGCAGATCGCGGCGGCGATCCTTGGCCGTGCTGTGGAACTGGAAGCCGTCGAGCTGCACGATCAGGCGGTCGCCGATAAGCGCATCGACGGGGTGCCCGTCGATGATGATCTGCTGTCGCACGACGACCCCGATCTCGCGCATGAGTGCGACGAAGTGCGTCTCGAGCCCGGAGTCGGACAGGATGTCGGCCGCTTTCATGAGCCGCCGCGCACTCTCGGAGCGCCACCGCACGCTGCGCAGCACATCGACGCTGACCTTCTTCTTCCGGATCGCGGATTCCCACACGGCCAGCGCGTCGGCTGCACTCAAACAGTGCGCGACATGGAAGAGCACGTTGATGAGCGGATCCACGACCTCGTGAGCGGACGCGGGCGCCGGGCCGGATCCCCAATGCAAACGGACCCCGTCGCTGTCGTGCCGGGAGGCGTTGGCGGCCACGGCGATGTGCGCGGCCGGATCCTGCGGCGCCCAGAGGCCCTGCGCCGCGGCCTGTGTCACGCACGTCACGCGTCCGCCCAGCTGCGCCGCGCGAACGCGCTCGGGCGAGGCGTCGGGCAGCACGATCCAGGACCTGCGCACCCGGCTGACCGCGCCGACCGAGGCTGCCGCGGCGAGCGAATGCTTGCTGAATCCCGCCTGGTACAGCGCGGAGGTGTGCGAGACGCCACCGTGTGCGGCGAGCCAGGGAAGCAGGTCCATCCATCCAGACTGGACGCAAGGGGGGCCGGATGACGGGTTGTCCACAAGGGAACCGAGGATTGCCGGTTGTGGAGGACGACCGCCTCGCGCCGCGATCAGGACGAACGACCGAGATCAGGACGATATCGCCCGGATCCTCCTGATTGGGGTCATTCGTCCTGATCTCGGGACGCGGATCCAGCGGAACGGATGCCGGCCGGCCGGCCGCTCCCTGGACCCTCGTCGGGCTCAGGCGGCGGCCGCTCCCAGGCGGTCCAGAATCCAGGCCAGTTCGAAGGCCCGCTCGCGCCAGGAGTTGTACCGGCCGCTGACGCCGCCGTGGCCGGCCACCATCTCGCACTTGAGCAGGACGTCCTCCGCCCCGGCGTCGCGCAGGCGGGACACCCACTTGGCGGGCTCCACGTACAGCACGCGCGTGTCGTTGAGCGAGGTGACAGCGAGGATCGACGGGTAAGCGACGCCGTCGCGCACGTTCTCGTACGGCGAGTACGACTTCATGTACGCGTACACCTCGGCGTCATGCAGCGGGTCGCCCCACTCGTCCCACTCGATCACGGTCAGGGGGAGGGACGGATCCAGGATCGTCGTCAGGGCGTCCACGAAGGGCACCGAGGCGAGGATCCCGTGGAACAGCTCCGGGGCGAGGTTCGCGACCGCGCCCATGAGCAGTCCGCCGGCGCTCCCGCCCTCGGCGACCATCCGGTCCGGGACGGTGATGCCGGCGTCGATGAGATGGCGCGCGCACGCGACGAAGTCGGTGAACGAGTTCGCCTTCTGGCCGAGCTTGCCGTCCTCGTACCACTGCCGGCCCATCTCGCCACCGCCGCGGACGTGCGCCACCGCGAAGACCACGCCGCGATCCAGCTCCGACAGGCGCATGACCGAGAAACCAGGGTCGATGGAGTGCTCGTAGGAGCCGTAGCCGTACAGGTGCACGGCGCGGGGCTCCGCTCCGGGCTCGCCGAACGAGCGCTTCCACACCAGTGAGACGGGAATGCGGGCGCCGTCCGCAGCGACCGCCCAATCGCGGCGCTGACCGTAGTCCGCCGGGTCGTAGCCGCCCAGCACCGGCTGGCGCTTGCGCAGGTGCAGCGTGCGGGTCGCCAGTTCCAGGTCATAGACGGTCGAGGGCGTGACGAACGAACCGTAGCCGAGGCGCAGGAACGGCGCGGCCCACTCGGGGTTGCCGCCGAAGCCCGCCGAGAACAGCGGCTCTTCGAACCCGAGCTCGTCCAGCGCCCCCGTCGCCGGATCCATCAGCGCGATGCGCTCGAGGCCCTCGAACCGGTAGGCGACGACGGTGACGTCGCGGAATGCGTCCACATCCAGCAACCGGCGGCCCGGGGTGTGCGGCAGAATCGCGCGGCGCTCACCCTGCGGGTCCGACGCGGAGACCGCGACCAGCTCGAAGTCCAGCGCGCCGTCGTTGTGCAGGATGAGCAGCTCATCGCGGCCGTCGACCACGGCGTGCTCGACCGAGTACTCCACGCCCTCGCGCCGCGGCCACACCACGCGCGGCGGAGCGGTGAGATCGTCGAGGTCGACGAGGTGCTCCTCGCTCGTGATGCTGGAGCCGACGCCGATCACGAGGTACTTCCGGCTGCGGGTGATCCCCGCGCCGAGCCAGAACCGCTCGTCCGGCTCGTGGAACAGCTGCACGTCGTCGGCCACGGGGGTGCCGATGCGGTGCAGCCACAGGGTGTCCGGACGCCAGGAGTCGTCGACGGTGGTGTAGACGACGGCGGTGCCGTCGGGCGTGAAGAACGCGCCGGACGTACCGGGGATCTCATCGGGCAGCGTCTCGCCCGAGAGCAGGTCGCGGACATGCACCGTGTAGCGTTCGTCGCCCTCGAAATCCGTCGACCACAGCAGGCGAGTGGCGTCGTCGGAGACATCGAACGCGCCCATCGCGAAGAACTCGTGGCCCTCCGCCTCGGCGTTGCCGTCGAGCAGGATCTGCTCGCCCGGTACGGGCACCGCGGCGTCCAGGACCGGCGGGGTCCAGTCGTCGGGGGAGGAGACCGCGGCGCGGCACTGCAGGCCGTACTGCTGCCCCTCGACCGTGCGGCCGTAGTACCACCAGTCGCCGCGACGGGTGGGCACGGACAGATCCGACTCCTGCACGCGCGCCTTGATCTCCTGGAACAGCGTCTCGCGGAGCGGCTCGAGATGTCCGAGGCGTGCATCGGTGTATGCGTTCTCGGCCTCGAGGTGCGCGATCACCTCGGGATCGTCCTTCGCGCGCAGCCAGTCGTAAGGGTCGTCGAACACGTCGCCGTGGTGGGTGCGGATCAGCGAACGGCGGGCCGCGCGCGGCGGAACGGGGGAAGGAGCAGGAGCGGTCTCGGAGACGGAGGTCACGCATCAACGCTAGCCGAGGCCGCCAGGGCGCGGGCGGAGCCTGCAGCGGGGTCGTCGAGTTGACCGGCTTGGGCCGGGGTGGGAGGATGCAACCGGCCCGTTAACGGATGCTGAACCCCCGGTGAACTCTTCGTTCGTCACGTCCCTCCACTTCACGAAAGCGAACGGTGGAAACCGCAGCCCTCATCGTCGTGCTGGTGATCCTGCTGGCACTCTTCTTCGACTTCACCAACGGGTTCCATGACACGGCGAACGCCATGGCCACCCCCATCGCGACCGGCGCGCTCAAACCGCGGACCGCGGTCATGCTCGCCGCCGGACTGAACCTCGTCGGAGCGTTCCTGTCCACCGAGGTCGCCGCGACGGTGTCCGGCGGCATCATCCAGGAGGATTCGAGCACCGCGCACCTCATGCCGTCGCTCATCTTCGCGGGCCTCATCGGCGCGATCACCTGGAACATGCTGACCTGGCTGCTCGGACTGCCGTCCAGCTCGTCGCATGCGCTCTTCGGCGGGCTCATCGGGGCCACGCTGGTCGGCGTCGGGCTCAGTGGCATCAACTTCGGCGTCGTGCTGTCCAAGGTCGTCCTCCCGGCGCTCATCGCACCTCTCACCGCCGGGCTGATCGCCTACCTCGCCACCAAGCTCGCGTATCTGATCACGCGCCGCTACGACGGCAAACCCGACGGCCGCAGCGGCTTCCGCTGGGGACAGATCTTCACGTCGTCGCTCGTCGCGCTCGCGCACGGCACGAACGACGCGCAGAAGACCATGGGCGTGATCACGCTGGCGCTGATCTCGGTCGGCTGGCAGGCGCAGGGCGACCACCAGCCGCACATCTATGTGATCGTCGCGTGTGCGTTCACGATCGCGCTGGGCACGTATCTGGGCGGCTGGCGCATCATCCGCACGCTCGGCAAGGGCCTCACCGACGTCAAGCCCGCGCAGGGCTTCGCGGCCGAGACATCCACCGCGGCGACCATCCTCGCCTCCAGCGCGCTCGGCTTCGCGCTGTCCACCACGCAGGTCGCCTCGGGATCCGTGATCGGATCCGGCCTCGGCCGGCGCGGATCGGCCGTGCGCTGGCGCACCGTCGGCCGTATCGCGGTCGGGTGGGTGCTCACGCTTCCCGCGGCCGGGCTGGTCGGGGCCCTCGCGGCGTTCATCGTGGTCGTCGGCGGCGGCTGGGGCGTTCTGATCGATGCGGTCCTCGCGCTCGCCGTGATCGTCGCCCTGTTCCTGCGTTCGCGTCGCAACGCCGTCACGGCGAACAACGCGTTCAGCGAAGTCGCCGACTCCGGACGCGCCATCGAGGTGCCGGAGGAGCCGCCGCTCACCCCGCGGCAGGCCAGGGCGCAGCGCGCCCGTGAACGTGCGAAGGCCAAGGAGAAGGGGACGGGACGATGACCGTGGTCATCCACTGGGAGGCGTTCTTCCAGGTGCTCGGCGCCGCACTCGTCGGCACTCTCGTCGTCGTGGGCTTCTACGCGCTCGGCCTGCGGATGCTCGTGCGGGCAGGCAGGGTTCCGGTGGTCACTCCCGCCGAGTTCACCGACGCGATCACCGTGATCAGCGAGAAGGAGGCCAAGCGCGCGGCGAAGGCCGCCGCGAAGGCCGCCCGCAAGAGCCCGCTCAGCGACGGGCAGAAGACGCTCGCCCAGATCGCGGCCTACGCGTGCTTCGCCGTCTGCGCAGCGGCGGTGCTCGGTGGCATCCTGCTCATCGTCGTGAAATAGGGGAAGGCCGGACCGGCGGCCCTGCGCCGCAGGGGAGAAGGCACTCGACGCCGCTAGCCTGGGAGCCATGACTGTGCAGTTCGGCCGTTACGCCCCGCCCACGCACACCCTGGTGCACGTGAGCGACCCGCACCTCTTGGCCGGAGGGGCGGCGCTGGGCGGACGCTTCGACGTGGACACCATGCTGGCGCGCACGCTCGCGGCGATCGAGAGCGCGACGGACGCGCCCGACGCGATCGTCGTGACCGGCGACTTGGCCGACCTCGGCGAACCCGACGCCTACCGTCGGCTGCGCGCCGTCGTCGAGCCCGTGTCCGAGCGCCTCGGCGCCCCCGTGATCTGGGTGGCCGGCAACCACGACGAGCGCCCCGCGATGCGAGAGCATCTGCTCGACGTCGCGCCCAGCGAGGATGCGGTCACGGGCGTGTGGGATCTGAACGGTCTGCGCGTGATCGCGCTGGACTCCACCATCCCCGGTTGGCACCATGGAGACATCGACGCGGAGCAGCGCGACTGGCTGGCCGATCAGCTGCGCACGCCCGCACCGCACGGCACTCTGCTCGCGATGCATCATCCGCCGGTGCCGAGCCACATCCCGTTCTTCGACATCCTCGAGCTGCGCCATCAGGACGAGCTCGCCGAGGTGCTGCGCGGATCCGATGTTCGCGGAATTCTCGCGGGGCACCTGCACTATTCGCTGCATGCGACGTTCGCGGGCATCCCCGTGAGCGTGGCATCCGCCACCTGCTACACCATGGACGTCGCCATCCCGGGGGACCGGGTCAACGGCATGGACGCCGCGCAGTCCTTCCAGCTCGTGCACGTGCGCCCGGAGACCATCACGCACACCGTGGTCCCGGTTGTCGAGGCGACGCCGGTCGACACGTTCAGCCCCGCGTGGGTCGAGCGGATGGCGCAGCTGGAGCCCGAGCAGAGGCTCGAGGCGTTCTCGCGCAAGCCGGGGCGGTGATCGGCGACGGGTAGGATGGATACATCCCCCTTCCCTGTTCGCCATCACTCACGAGGATGTGTCCATGGCCGCCGTTGCGCCTGCCACCCGTACCGAAACCGACTCCCTGGGAAGCAAGGAGATCCCTGCCGACGCGTATTGGGGGATCCATACGCTCCGCGCCGCCGAGAACTTCCCGATCACGAAGCGCCCCATCTCCGTCTACCCGGAGCTGATCGAAGCGCTCGCGATGGTCAAGCAGGCCAGCGCCCGCGCCAACAAGGAGATCGGCACGCTCGACGCGGAGAAGGCGGACCTCATCGACGCCGCCGCGCAGAAGGTGATCAACGGCGAGTTCCACGATCAGTTCATCGTCGGCGTCATCCAGGGCGGGGCCGGCACCTCGACGAACATGAACGCGAACGAGGTCATCACCAACATCGCGCTCGAGCTGGCCGGACGCGAGAAGGGCGACTACGCCTTCCTCTCGCCGATCGATCACACCAACCGCAGCCAGTCGACGAACGACGTCTACCCGACGGCGGTCAAGATCGGGCTGTCGCTGAACCTGCGCTCGCTGCTCGACGAGCTCGACCTGCTGCGCGTGTCGTTCCTGAACAAGGCGCGCGAGTTCCACGACGTGCTCAAGGTCGGTCGCACCCAGCTGCAGGATGCCGTCCCGATGACCCTCGGCCAGGAGTTCCACGGCTTCGCGTCGACGCTCGGCTACGACCACACGCGCCTCACCGAGAACGCCTGGCTCATGTACGAGATCAACATGGGCGCCACCGCGATCGGCACGGGAATCACCACGCACCCCGCCTACGCGGCCTCCGTGCTGAAGCACCTGCGTGAGATCTCGGGTCTGGATCTGGCCACCGCGAGCGACCTCGTCGAGGCGACCAGTGACACCGGATCCTTCATGTCCTTCTCCTCGTCGCTCAAGCGCAACGCGATGAAGCTCTCCAAGATCTGCAACGACCTGCGTCTGCTCTCCTCGGGTCCGCAGGCCGGTCTCGGCGAGATCAACCTGCCCGCGATGCAGGCCGGCTCCAGCATCATGCCGGGCAAGGTCAACCCGGTCATCCCGGAGGTCGTGAACCAGGTGGCGTTCGCCGTCGCCGGATCCGACGTCACGGTGACCATGGCGTCCGAGGCCGGTCAGCTGCAGCTGAACGCGTTCGAGCCCGTCATCGCGCACTCGATCTTCCAGTCCATCACCTGGATGCGTCAGGCGATGTGGACCCTGCGCGTGAACTGCGTCGACGGCATCACCGCGAACCGCGACCGTCTGGGCGCCATGGTCGGTTCCTCGGTCGGCGTGATCACGGCGCTCACCCCGTTCATCGGCTACGCCGCCTCGGCAGCGCTCGCCAAGACCGCCCTGCTGACCAACCGCAACGTCGCCGACCTCGTGGTCGAGGCCGGTCTGATGTCGCGTGAGGACGTTACCAAGCAGCTGTCGCCGGCCCGCCTGTCGGGTCTCGAGACCATCACCGCGGCGATCCCCGTCATCCCGTCGAAGGACGTCAACGCCGGAGTCTGAACTCCGCCGCACGTGGAAACGGCCCGCCACTCCTCGGAGTGGCGGGCCGTTCGTCGTCGTGCGTTCTTTGCCGACGACGACAGAGACGGATCAGTCCAGGATCCGGCAATGCGTCGTGAGCTCGCCGATCCCGTCGATGCCGACAGTCACGGTCGAACGGTCGCGGAGGAAGATCTGTGGGTCGCGCGAGTAGCCGGCGCCGCCAGGGCTGCCGGTCGAGATCAGGGTTCCGGGACGCAGCGTGAGCGAGCGGGAGAGGTGCGCGATGAGCGCCGAGACCGGGCGCACCATCTGTCCGGTCGACGCGTCCTGCACCCGGTGGCCGTCGACGACGGTCCAGATGTGCAGATCCTGAGGATCCGGGATCTCATCGGCCGTGACGACGACCGGCCCGGTGGGGGAGAAGCCGTCGAAGGACTTGCAGCGCGACCACTGCGCCTCGGCGAACTGGATGTCGCGCGCAGTGATGTCGTTGACCACCGTGTAGCCCCAGACGTGGTCGAGGGCATCCTCGGCGGACACGTCCTTCGCGGCGGCGCCGATCACCACGCCGAGTTCGGCCTCGTAGTCCACCGACTCCGACAGGGCGCGCGGCCACGACGTGGTCTGCTCGTGGCCGGTCAGGGAGTTCGGCCACAGCGTGAACACGGTCGGCGCCGTATCGGTCTTCAGCCCGAGCTCACTCGAGTGCGCGGCGTAGTTCAGCCCCACGGCCAGCACGACCGGCGGAGCGAGTACCGCGGCGCTGTATGCGAAGCCGTCGAGTGCGTGCACGGGAGCCTCGCCGCGCGCGTGCGCGTCGCGGACGGCGTTGAGGAGGACGTCGCCGCCTTCGATGAGCTGCTGGAGGGTGGCAGGGGCCGGATCCACGAGATCGGAGACGAGCGTCGCCCCGGCGCCGTCGATGACGGCGAGGGCGGGAAGGTCGGATTCGGGACGGCGCAGATGAGCGAACCGCATGCCTCCACGCTACCGGGCGTATCCGCTGCTCCGTGGCGGTGAGCCTCTAGGCTTTGGGCATGAGCTTTGGAGGACACGGCGATCCCGCCGCGCAGCGCCCTGCCCCGCGCCCGTCGCCCGCCGCGTCGTCGCCGTACCAGCCGCCTGCGGCCGCGCAGCCCTCGCCGCTGACGGGCCAGTCGCCGCAGTCGTATGCGACGCAGCTCGCTCAGCCCTCGCCAGCCCAGCCCTCACTCGCCCAGCCCCAGTACGCCCAGCAGCCGCAGTACGTGCAGCCGCAGAACTACCCGCAGACGGCATCGACGCCGATCTCGCCGGTGTACGGCTCGGTGCTCGCTCAGCGCCCGGAGCACCACGGCGCCGTCGCCTATGACGCGTACACACCGCCCGCTCCCGTCCAGGCGGTGCCGGCGCTGCCGGTGCCGTCCGCGAAAGGCCGGCACGCCTCGGTCTGGGCGTTCGGCGCGCTCGGATTCGTGCTCCTGGGCCTCATCGCCTACTTCGTGTGGGCGCTCGGCCCTGCCGCGTCGATGATCGGCATGGTGCTCGCGCTCGTGCCCCTGACGATCGTGTTCTTCGGTGTGTTCTTCATCGACCGGTGGGAGCCGGAGCCGAAGTCGCTGGTCGCGTTCGCGATCGCGTGGGGTGCGATCGCATCGGTGGGCCTCGCGCTCGTGGTCGATCTCCTGCTGACGCTGCTGCTCGGCCAGCGCAGCGACGACCTGACCGCGGTGCTCCAGGCACCGATGGTTGAGGAGACGGCGAAGGGCCTCGGCGTCTTCCTGATCTTCGTGATGGCTCGTCGCAGTTTCGATGGCCCGATCGATGGCATCGTGTACGGCGCGCTGGTCGGCGCGGGTTTCGCCTTCACCGAGAACATCCAGTACTTCGCGATCAGTCTCATCGAGGGCGGGGCGCCGGATCTGACCGTCACCTTCGTGCTGCGCGGACTCATGTCGCCTTTCGCTCACGCGATGTTCACCTCGGTGACCGGGTTCGCGATCGGGCTTGCCGCGCGTCGCGGCGCCTCCGCAGCGCGCGCGCTCGGCTTCGGCGCGGTAGGCGTGCTGGGGGCGATGGCGCTGCACGCGCTCTGGAACGGCTCCTCGATGATCGGCAACTTCTTCGTGCTGTACCTCGTGCTGCAGGTTCCGCTGTTCGTCGGCTTCATCGTCGTGATCATCCTGCTGCGCAAGGAGGAGGCGCGCCTCACCTACGCCCGGCTCAGCGACTATGCGACTGCAGGCTGGTTCACGCCGCAGGAGGTGTCGATGCTCGCGACGCCTGCGGGCCGGCGCGTCGGTCTGCGGTGGGCGTCGGGACTACGCGGCGACCGTCGCCCGATCATGCGCGGGTTCATAAAGGATGCGACCACGCTCGCCTCGGTGCGGCAGCGCATCATCACGGGGAGGGATCCGCTGGCGACCCAGGATGAGCAGGTTCTGCTGCAGCGCACCCACGCGGCACGGGAGGCCCTGCTCGCGGTCTGAGACAGACTCAGCGCCCGGTGCTGCGGCGATGCCTGCAAGTCCTCCGGGCGCTGAGTTGATCTGAAGACAGGTTGCACCCGTGGGGCGGGGATGTCAAGGATCGGGCGCCGCGACTCTCCGCGACACGTGCCGAGCGCTGTTCGCCGTCGGCGCAGTGCCTCGCGTTGACCTCGCTGTGCGCGCTCGGGTTGGATGGAAGCATGACTGAGCGCACCAAGCCCGAGTTCGACGCCCCCACCGGACCCGCTCCCACGGAGCTCGTGATCCGCGACATCATCGAGGGAACCGGCGACGAGGCGAAGCCCGGCGACACCGTGACCGTGCACTATGCGGGTGTCGAGCACGACACCGGCGAGGAGTTCGACTCCTCCTGGGGCCGTGGCGAGACCATCCAGTTCCCGCTCCGCGGCCTGATCCAGGGCTGGCAGGAAGGCATTCCCGGCATGAAGGTCGGTGGACGCCGCGAGTTGATCATCCCCCCGCAGCTTGCCTACGGACCTGCCGGATCCGGTCACTTCCTCGGCGGCAAGACCCTCATTTTCATCATCGATCTCATCGCCGTCGGCTGACGAGCACGATCGCGAAGGCCCCGTCTTGAACGGGGCCTTCGTCATGTCGGAGGTGATCTCGGAAAAAGTTCGGCGAATCGGGAATGCATTCAGTTGAATGTAAGTTGTACGGTGATGTCGCCGCAGGAGCGGTGGCCCAGAACTTCGCACGAGGAGCAGCAATGAGCATCGACATCCCCGGTTACCGCAGCGGCACCTGGACCCTGGACCCCGCCCACAGCGAGGTGACCTTCAGTGTCCGCCACATGATGATCTCGAAGGTGCGCGGCACGTTCGGCGTCAAGAGCGCCACGCTCGTCGCCCCGGAGAACCCGCTCGAGGCCCGCGTCGAGGCGAGCGTCGACGTCACCTCGCTGAGCACCGGTGACGCCGGCCGCGACGGTCACCTGATGTCGGGCGACTTCTTCGACGCGGAGAAGTACCCCACGATGGACTTCGTCTCCACCGGCGCGCGTGCCGAGGGCGGCGACCTGTTCGTCGACGGTGACCTGACCATCCACGGCGTGACCAAGCCGGTCACCTTCGAGCTCGACTTCGGTGGCTTCGGCTCCGACCCGTACGGCAACTACAAGGCCGGCGCGTCTGCCAAGGCCGTCATCAACCGCGAGGACTTTGGCCTCACCTGGAACGCGGCGCTGGAGACCGGCGGCGTGCTCGTCGGCAAGGACGTCACGATCACGCTCGACCTGCAGGGCGCCCTCGAGGCGTAATCCGGGTTCATCCCTTGGGCGGGTGCCGCATCGCGCGGCCCCGCCCTTTCGCGTCTCGAGAGGCTCTCCCGGTGCTGGTCAGGCCGCGGGCTGATCGATGAGCCGGGTCCCGACCGCTCGCAGCGACACGGCCGCCCAGGTGCGGAACGGACGCCAGGCCTCGGCGATCCGCTCCAGCTCGGCATCGCCCGGCCTGTGATGGAGGCCGTATAGCGCCTGGACCGCGGCTCGGGTGTGATCCTCCTGGGTGGACAGCACGTCGGCGAGTCCGCACGCGCGGATCACGATGAGCGCAGCGTAGAACGGGCCGATGCCGGGCAGGCGCTGCACGTCGAGCATCGCCTCGGCGGGCGTCATGCGAGCCAGCCGCTGCACGTCGAGCTGCCCGTCCAGTGCGGCGCGCGCGATGGCGTGCAGTCGGGGCATCCGGTCCGCGGGCAGCCCGGGAATCGCGTCGAGGCCGAGAAGCTGCCCAGGTAGCGGCAGCGCCGCCTCGGGGCGTCCGGCGAGCGCGAACACGGCGCCGTGCTGCTCGGACAGGCGTCGGCGCAGCGCGATGCCCTGCCGGCGTGCGCGGCGGGCCGAGAGGACCGCCCAGACCGCGGCTTCGTACGGGCTGTAGAAGTTCGAAGGACGGAACCCCGGCGCTTCGGCGTGCACGCGCGCGAGCACGGGATCCGCAGCGCACACCGCCGCCCACGCCAAACCGTCGTGATCGGCGGAGACGACACGGGCGACCTGCGCGGTGATCGCGGTCAGGTCGCCCTCCCCGTGCACGGTCAGGGCGAGCTCGCCGTCGTGCTGTCGCACCTCGACCCCGACCTGGGCGTCGAGCGCGTCGGTGCAGAAGGCCAGGCGCATGACTCCGTCGAAGGCCGCCTCGTCGCGGTGGCCGAATCCCATGAGTGCGACCTCGCGGAGGTCGTACGGCCCGGTTAGGGGCAGCGTGGTCGTGCGGCTCGTGGTGCTCATGCCGTCAGTGTGCACCCGGGCGGGGACATCGCCCGTCGTAGGGCCTGAGGATCCCGCTGGTGTCAACGCGGCAGCGACAGCTCGGCCACGCGCGCCGGACCCGCGAACGCATCGATCGCCGCGATCCGGTCTCCATCGACGTCGAACGCCATCATCGACACCGCCTGTCCGCGGACGGTGACCACGACGCCGGGGAGACCGTCCACGAGCACGGGACGGAGCACGGCGTCCGGAATCGCGAACATGAGCGCCCGGCCCGCGACGGCCGCGCCGCCGCGCACGAGCGCCGTGACGGAGAGGCCCTGCTCGATCCGCAGCTCGACATCGGGGGCGAGCAACGACACCAGGCGGTCGAAGTCGCCCGCGCGCGCGGCCGCGAAGAACGCATCGACCACGGGACGTCGCTCCCTGGCAGGGCGGATGCCAGCGACGTCGGCCGAGCGCACTCGGCGGCGCGCGCGGCTGGCCAGCTGTCGTACCGCGTCGGGGGAGCGTTCGAGCAGGTCGGCGATCTGCTCGAAGGGCACATCGAAGGAGTCGTGCAGGACGAAGGCGACACGCTCGGCGGGGGAGAGGCGTTCGTGCACGACCGTGAGTGCGGCGCCGACGGCCTCCGCCTGCTGCGCCTCCTGCATGGGATCCGGTGCCCGCTCTTCCATCTCGATGACCGGGCCCGTCCTTTCGTCGTCGAGCGGGATCTCGCCCCGCGAGGCGCGAGAACGCAGCACGTTCAGGCAGGCGCGGGAAGCGATCGTGGTCAACCAGCCGCCGAAGTTCTTCACGTCGTCCGCGCCGGCCGCGGAAGCCCGCAGCCACACTTCCTGCACGATGTCGTCGGCCTCCGCGGTGGATCCGAGCATGCGCTGCGCGAGCCGGCGCAGCCGGGGACGATGCTCCTCGAAGCGCTCCACAAGAGAATTCTCGTCCGTCATGTCACATCTCCTCCGGCCCGCGTGTCATCAGAGTGACCGTCCGAATCGGGACGGCGTCTCATGAGAAGAACGGGAAGAGTCTGACATGACCATCGACCAGACCATCGACACCACCACCGCCGTCGCCATCAAGGCGCGGATGCCGCACCCTGCATTCCTGCTCGAGGGCGGCTTCGACGCGCTCACCGGGCTCAGCAAGGTGGCGGGCTCGACCGATCTGCCGGAGGAGCTGCTGCATCTCGTGCATCTGCGGGCCAGCCAGATCAACGGATGCAGCTGGTGCACGATCGAGCACGCCAAGGAGATGCGCGCCGACGGCGCTGGCGAAGAGCGCGTATTCGGCGTCGCGGCGTGGCGCGAGGCTCCGCTGTTCACGGCAGGGGAGCGGGCGGCGCTCGCGCTCACCGAAGCTCTCACCAGGATCGCGGACAAGGCGGATCCGGTGCCCGACGAACTGTGGGCCGAGGTGTCGGCGCAGTTCGACAAGCGGCAGCTGTCCGCGCTGATCCTGGCGATCAGCGCGATCAACGTCTGGAACCGCATCAACGTCGCGATCCGCCAGCCCGCCGGACAGCACTGACGCGCATCAGGATCCGCAGTCTCCGCCCACGGGGCGTTCAGGGCTGCGGATCCTCGGCGTCGTAGGCGCGGAAGCGCGGACTCAGCCGCACGAACAGCGCCACGAGCCCGATCACGAGCATCCCGCCCAGGAGCGGCGGGAACCACAGCGCGGTGAGCGAGGCCAGCACTCCCGCATACAGGGCACCGAGACGCGGCCCGCCCGCGACGACGATGATGAACACGCCCTGCAGGCGGCCGCGCATCGCGTCGGGCACGGCGGCCTGCATCATCGTGTTGCGGTAGATCGAGCTGACGTTGTCTGCTGCGCCCGAGAACGCCAGAGCGACGCACCCGAGCGCGATCAGCAGAACGTTCGGCGAGCTCGCGGTCGCCGGTGCGCCCGGAAGCAGGGCACCCACGAGCAGGACCACACCGAACAGCGCGATCATCGCGCCGTACGCCTGCACCGCCCTGGCGATGCCGCGGCCGTGCCAGCGGTAGTGCACGATGCGCCCCGAGAACAGACTCGACAGGAAGGTGCCCACGGCGACCGCCGCGGTGAGCAGGCCGGTGGTGACCGCGCCGCCGCCCAGGATCACCGTGCCGAGCGCCGGGAACAGGGCCAGGGGCTGGCCGAACGTCATCGCGCACACGTCGAGGACGTACTGCATCCGGATGTTTCCCGCGCGGCGCAGGAAGCGCCAGCCGTCGACGAGCGAGGCGAGTCCTGGGCGCACGATCTCGCCCTCGGGCTTGAGGGCGGGCAGCGTCCACAGGCCGAGGAACATCGACAGCATGAGGATCACGTCGATCGTGTAGGTCCAGCCATAGCCGGTGAGTGCGACGAGGAGACCGGCCAGGGCGGGGCCTGCCATGACGGTCATGCCGAAGGCCACGCCGTTCAGTGCCGAGGCGGGCGCCAGCATGTCCCGGGAGAGCAGGCGCGGGATGATCGCGGTGCGCGTGGCCATGCCGACCGAGTTCGACGCGGCGATGATCATGCTCAGGGCGTAGAGCCACCAGATCGTCTCCGCGTGCGTCCAGGTGAGCGTCGCGAGCAGTGCGGTCGCGACGAAGGTGATGACAGCCGCGATGAGCGCGACGCGCCGCCGGTCGAACGCGTCGGCGAGCATGCCGCCGTAGAGGCCGGCGAGGATCATCGGCACCAGCCCGGCGACCGCGATCATGGACACGGCGAAGGTGCTGTGCGTGAGCGCGAACACGTGCAGCATGACCGTGACGACCGTGAGCTGACCGCCGATGCCGCTGAGAGTGGATCCGATCCACATCCGGGCGAAGGCCGGGCTCTGCCGGAAGGGGCTCAGGTCGATCAGGTGACTCACTCATCGAGCGTATCGGCGTGACGAGCGGCCGGGATCCGGCTCGGCGCACGGAGCCGCCCCGTGCTGATAGACTTGTGCGGTTGCCGTTCGATCGGCCGCGGATAAAGAGAGCCCACGCATCAGGCGTCGGGCACCGCGCAGCAAAGAGGAAGGGGATCACCTATGGCACTGGAAGCAGACGTCAAGAAGGCGATCATCGAAGAGTACGCGACGCACCCCGGTGACACCGGATCCCCCGAGGTGCAGGTTGCCATGCTGACGCAGCGCATCAAGGACCTCACCGAGCACCTCAAGGAGCACAAGCACGACCACCACTCGCGTCGTGGCCTGTTCCTGCTCGTCGGTCAGCGCCGTCGTCTGCTCGGCTACCTCCAGGACGTCGACATCAACCGTTACCGGTCGTTGATCGAGCGTCTCGGACTCCGCCGCTAAGCAGCAGCGCAGCCAGCGTACAATCGCGCTAAACATTCTTGCGAGGCCCGTCCCACGGTGTGGGGCGGGCCTCGACCTTTCGGTTCGCGTGTCCTGCGCGTCTGCAAGCGCTGCGTCTTGACGGCGCCGGGCCGTTCGCTCAGCGCCGGATCAGTGAAACCGGGCGACGACGGATGACGAGCACCACCGAGATGGCGAGCAGAAGCGCGCAGAGCGCCATGATCAGCAGGCTGGCAGTCCAGGTGCCGCTCGCGTCGTGCACGATGCCGAGCAGCAGGCTTCCCGCGCCGGCGAGCGCGTAGCCGACTCCCTGCGCGATCGCGGAGAGTATGCCGGCGGAGGCCTCGTCCGCGGACAGGCTCACGAGCAGTCCCATCGCCAGACCGAAGCCGGCGTTCTGAGCGATACCGAGCACGGTGACGACCACGGCGTCGTGGCCGCCATCGAAGGCGAACCAGGTGAACCCCGCGGCCATCACGATCCCCAGCCCGGGGCCGAACCAGGTCAGGATCCGCCGACGGCGTGCCATCACCGGTGCGACCAGTGTCGGAATCAAGCCGATCAGGCTGAACCAGCCCAGCAGACCGCCCGCTGAGGCGCGGGACTCGCCATGCGAAGCCAGGATCAGCGGAAGCCACGTGGTCACGGCGAAGTAGAGCAGCGCCTGCAGCGAGAACACGGTCGTCATGAGCGCCACCGTGGCGCGTGCGCCGACGGGAATCGCGATCGGCGCCCCCATCGGCGCAGCGGTCGCCGAGCCGCGGCCCACGGCGAGCATGGCCAGCGCAGCGATCACCGCGAGCGCAGCCCAGGCGGCGAGGGCGGGTGCGAGGCCGAATGTCTCGTCCAGCGGCACGGCGAGAGAGGCCCCCAGGGCGGCGCCGATGCCGAACGACATGCTGCTGAGGCCCACCCAGAGTCCGCTGGCGCCGAGCGCCTTCAGGTAGGGCGGCAGCAGGGTGGCCGCCACCATGATGGCGGCACCGGCGAGGAACGTGCCGGGCAGCAGCATCCAGCCGCTCAGTACTCGCAGCACGAGTCCCGCCGCCAGCACGGCCATCGCCACGAGGATCGCGCGGGTCGTGCCCAGGCGCCGCGCCAGCAGAGGGCCGAGAGGTGCGGTCAGGCCGAAGGCGATCACGGGCAGCGTCGCGAGGAGGCTGCGCTCCACGCCGCCGAGACCGAACTCGCTCGTCGCCTGGTCCAGCAGCGCCGAGACCGACGTGATCGCCGGACGCAGGTTCATGCCGACCAGGAGCGCGGCCCCGAGCGCAAGGGCTCGGGCGGCGCTCCCGGCCGGCACCGGCCGGGAGCGGTCCGGCGCGGGCCGGGCGTGCTCCGCCGCAGGTCCAGCCGGGAGAGCGTCGCCCTCCGCCCGATCAGCTCGCGAGGACACGGAGCCCATCGGCGACGACGCGCCCGTCATGGAGGACGGTGCGATCGGTGCCGCGGTCCATCACGGCGCTGGTCGGCGTCTGACCGTCGACGAGCACCAGGTCGGCGCGATCGCCGACGGCCGTGCCAGGGCGGTCCTGCACGCCGTTCAGGCGGGGCACATCGTGCGACATGATGCTGGCGCCACCCATGGTCGCGATCGCCAGGCACATCTCGATGTGCTCGTCGCGGCGGAAGTTGTTCGTGAACGCCAGCTGCCAGGTGCGATCGAGCAGGTCGCAGTTGCCGTACGGGCTCCAGTAGTCGCGCTGGCCGTCCTCGCCGAGCCCGAATCGCACGCCCGAGGAGACCAGGTCGACGAGCGACAGCTGGTTGCGGGCCGCGGGTGCGACACTCGCCATGGCGATGTCGAGTGCGGCGAACTCGTCGATCAGCCGGCGGCTGGTGGCCTCGTCCACTCCGCCCAGCTCGTAGGCGTGGGACATCGTGACCTTGCCCTGCATGCCGAGCGCGCGCACTCGCTCCAGCACGAGCTCAGCGCTGAACACGCCGAGGTGACCCGGTTCGTGCAGATGGATATCGATCTCGACCTGGTACTTCTCGGCCAGACCGAACACGATGTCCAGGTGCTTCACCGGATCGCGGTCGAGCTGCGAAGGGTCGATGCCGCCCATGACGTCGGCGCCCTGCTTGAGCGACTCCTCGAGGTAGTCGACCGTGCCCTCTTCCAGGAGGATCCCGGCCTGCGGGAAGGTCATCACCTGCACGTCGGCCTGATCGGCGAACTTCTCCTTCGCCGCCATCACCGAGTCGAACTTCTCCAGCTTGCAGTCCACGTCGACCTGCGCGTAGGTGCGCACCCGCGTGGTGCCGCGGGCGATCATGCGCTCCAGCGTGCCGGCGACGATCTCGGCGTGCGGCACGTCGGTGTTGCGCCAGTTGCGGCGGTCGTTCATCATCATGGCCCACACGCCGGGTGCACCGGTGTGCTCGCGGAACGGCAGGCCGATGCGGGAGGAGTCCAGATGCACGTGCACGTCGCTGAACGAAGGCAGCAGCAGACGTCCGCGGCCGTCCACATCCCCAGCCCCGAGCGGGGCCGTCTCGTCGTGCGGGCGCACGGCCGCGATGCGACCGTCCTCGATGACGACGTCGGATGCGGAACCGCCCCAGGGGCGGACGTCACGAATCAGCAAGGATCTTCCTCTCTTCAGGGGTGCTCGCCGCGAACGCGGCGGCCTCGGCCAGGTGGTGGCAGGCGACCGCACCGGACGGCACCTGCTCGACGCACATCTTCTTCTTCTCCTCGTCCAGCAGCGCGAAGACCGGACAGCGCGTGCGGAACACGCAGCCGCTGGGCGGGTTCGACGGATGCGGCAGATCGCCGGTGAGACGGATCCGCCCGCTGCGATCCGCGTGCGGATCGGGGGAGGGGACCGAAGACAGCAGCGACTGCGTGTAGGGATGCCGCGGGGCGTCGAAGACCTCGTCCCTAGTGCCGAGCTCCATGACCTTGCCCAGGTACATCACGGCCACGTCGTGGGCGAAGTGCTTGACGACCGAGAGGTCGTGCGCGATGAAGACGTAGGAGATGCCGGTGTCGGCCTGGATGTCCTGCAGCAGGTTGATCACCTGCGCCTGCACCGACACGTCGAGCGCGGACACGGGCTCGTCGCAGATCACCACGTCGGGTTCCAGTGCCAGCGCCCGGGCGATCCCGACGCGCTGCTTCTGGCCGCCGGAGAACTCGTGCGGGAAGCGGTTGTAGTGCTCCGGCCGCAGTCCCACCCGGTCCATGAGCGACTGCACGCGGGTCTTCATCCCCTCCTTGGGGCTGATGTGCTGGGCGCGCAGCGGTGCGGCGATCGCGGCCCCCACGGTCTGGCGCGGGTTCAGCGAGGACGCGGGGTTCTGGAACACCATCTGCACGCGGCGGCGGAAGTCCTGAAGCTCGGAGCCTTTCAGGCCCGCGACGTCGGCGCCGTCCAGGCGGATGCTCCCGGCGGTCGGCGTCAGCAGGCGCATGAGCAGCCGGCCGGTCGTCGACTTGCCGCAGCCGGACTCACCCACCAGGCCCAGGGTCTTGCCGCGCTCGAGCGTGAAGGACACGCCGTCGACGGCCTTGACGATGCTCCTCGGCTTGAACATGCCCTGCGAGACGGGGAAGTGCTTGGCGAGGCCCTCGACCTGCAGCAGCGGGGCGGTCATCGTGCGGCCTCCATCGTGATCGGCTGGGACGTGCCGAGCCCCTCGGACAGGTGGCAGCGCGATCGGTGCGATCCCGCGCCGTGCAGCGCAGGTCGCTCGGTGCGGCAGCGGTTGCCCGGCACCAGGTGCGCCACCGGGCAGCGGTCGGCGAACAGGCAGCCCTGCGGCAGGTCGAGCAGAGACGGAGGGAAGCCGGGAATGGGCGTGAGGCGTCCGGCCTCATCCGCCATCGACGGCATCGAGGCGAGCAGGCCCTTCGTGTACGGGTGCGCGGTGCGCAGGAAGGCGTCCTCCATGTCGGCCTGCTCGACGCACTGCCCGCCGTACATGACGATCACGCGCTGACAGACCTCGGCGACGACGCCGAGGTCGTGTGTCACGTAGACGACGGCGGATCCGGTCTCCTGCTGCAGCGATGAGATCAGGTCGAGGATCTGCGCCTGCACCGTGACGTCGAGCGCGGTGGTCGGCTCGTCGGCGATGAGCAGCTCCGGCTCGCAGATGAGGGCCATCGCGATCATCGCGCGCTGGCGCATGCCGCCGGAGAACTCATGCGGGTAGGAGTCGTAGCGGGACACCGGATCCGGGATGCCGACGCGCGCCAGCATGTCGATGGCCTGCGCCTTGGCGGCTTTCGCGCTCACCCTGTTGTGCACCCGGTACGCTTCGGCGATCTGCGTGCCGACCGTGTAGAACGGATGCATCGCGGAGAGCGGGTCCTGGAAGATCATCCCGATCTTGCGACCGCGGAACGGACGCATCTCGTTCTCGCTGAGCGGCACGAGATCGGTGCCCTCGAACAGGATCTGCCCGGTGACACGGGCGCTCGTCTCCTTGAGCAGCCCCATCAGCGTCTGGCTGGTGACGGTCTTGCCGGATCCGGACTCGCCGACGATGCCGATCGTGTCGCCGCGCTCGAGGGTGAGGTCCATGCCGTTGACCGCGTGCACGACGCCGTCGTCGGTGGGGAAGTCGACCCGCAGATCGCGGATGTCGAGGAACGGGGTGGCCATCAGCTGACCCTCACTCTCGGGTCGATGCCGGCGTAGGCGAGGTCGACGACGACGTTGGCGGTGATGATGAAGAACGCGGCCAGCATGGTGATGGCCATGGTGACGGGAAGGTCTCCGGCGACCGCCGCGTGCACGGCCGTGAAGCCGAGGCCCGGGACCGAGAAGATCTGCTCGGTGAGCACGGCGCCGCCGAGCAGGGCGCCGATGTCGAGGCCCAGCATGGTCACGATCGGTGTGATACCGGCGCGCACGCCGTGCCGGAAGACGATCTCGCGGCGACCCAGGCCCTTGGCCCGGGCGGTGCGCATGAAGTCCTCGCCGAATGTCTCGATCATGTTGTTGCGTGTGATGCGGATGTACTGCGCGCTGAACAGCACCGCGATGGCGACCCAGGGCAGCAGATAGTTGAGGAACCAGCCGGCGGGGCCGGCCGGTCCGAACGGGCTGCTGATCTGATTGCTCGTGAACGGCAGCCAGTGCAGGGTGCTCACGAAGACCAGCAGCAGCAGCAGGCCGGTCACCGGGATCGGCAGCGAGACGCCGACCGAGGCGGCGCCGACGATGAGCTTGTCGGTCGCCCTGCCCTTGCGGATCGCGGCGAGCAGGCCGAGGCCGACGCCGACGATCGTCCACAGCACGACCGCGCCGACGGCGATCGACAGCGTGTACGGGAGGGCGCGGGCGAGAACGTCGGTGACGCTCTCGTTGGTCTGGAAGGACTTGCCCAGGCACGGCCATGCGCAGAGCTGCTCCGCGCCCGGTGCGCCGATCATGCGCGGCCCGAAGAAGCCGGAGAGGTACGCGAAATACTGCACGAAGAAGGGCTTGTCCATGCCCAGCGCGACGCGCGCCTGCTCGATGCGCTCCGGCGTGCACTCCTGGCCGCACGCCGCGGCGGCGGGATCGGACGGGCCGATCTGGAAGAGCGCGAACGTGACGAAGCTCACGACGAGGAGGAGGAGGACGAGGCCCGCCACCCGGCGGACGAGGAATCCGATCATTGCTGTCCCGTGCGGGGCCGGCCGCGAAGGGCCGGCCCCGTCCTTTCAGGAGTGCGGAGGCGTCAGTTCTTGACGCCGACGGTGGACAGGTCGATGCTTCCGAAGAAGTAGCCGACCTGGGCGTTCTGGATCTTGGATCCGACGACGCTCGAGGTGTACGTGCGGAACAGCGGCACGATCGGGTACGTCTCCATGGCCTTGTTGTAGAGCTCGGTCCACTGGGTGTTGAGCTCCTCGGACGAGCCGTTGGTGTCGCGCAGCTTGTACATCTCGCCGGAGACCGTGGGGTCGAAGTAGCGCGAGATGTTGCTGAACCCGTACGTCGTGCCGTCGAGGCTCGGACCGAGGTTCGGATCCACCGTCGTGCGGGTCGAGCCGGAGGCGGCGCCGCCGCACCAGCCGGCGCGGGCGATGTCGGGCATCTGGTCGCCGGCGAGCGTGGTGTAGTAGTTCGGCGCGGGGATCGCGACCATCTGCAGGTCGATGCCGAGCTCCTTGAAGTTCTGCTGCAACACCGTGCCGAGGTTCTTGAACCGCTCGGTGGCGTTCGAGTAGCCGTAGGTGAGCGTCGTGGGAACGGTCTTGCCCTGCAGCAGCTTCTTGGCCTCGTCCAGCTTCGGCTTGCCGGCCGGGTCGAGGTCGATCGTCGGCTTGATCCAGCCCACCTGGGCGTCGTTCAGGTAGGAGTTGGTGAGCTTGCCGAAGCGCGGCCCGCCGTACTGCACCTGGATCGACGCGCGGTCGATCGCGAGCGCCAGGGCGTGGCGCACGTCGGGGTCCGTGATCGTGGTGGTGTTGAAGTTCAGCACGTCGGTGCAGCCGAGCAGGCCCCCCGCGGTGCGCGGCTTGATCGTCTGGTCGCTGAGGCGCGCGGCATCGGAGGCCTGCAGGGCGCCATTCGAGTCGAGCGTGATCGCGGTCGGGTCGGAGTCGCTCAGCAGCTGCTGGCTGATCGTCGCCTGGGCGGTCGACAGCGAGAAGGAGAACGAGTCGGGCAGCGCGGTGCGGTTCTCATCCGTCTTCGCGTCCCAGTTCGGGTTGCGCACGAGCTTGAGCTCGCGACCGCGGTCGTAGCTCGAGATCATGTACGGCCCCGAGGAGATCGGGTGGTTGGTGTAGTCGAGCTTGGTGTCCTTCGCCTGCGGCACCGGAGCGCTGTTGGAGCGCGAGGCGAGGGCAGGGAAGTCGGGGTACGGCTGCTTCAGGTGGAAGATGATCGTCTTCGCGTCCGGAGTCTCGATCGCGGCGAGGTCGCCACCGGAGTACGGGCCCTTGTAGGTGTCGGCGTCGAGCACGGCGTTGAGCTCCTGCGGAGCCTGCGTGTAGACGTCGCGGGCGAAGGTGCGCTCGATGCCGTACTTGATGTCGGCGGACGTGATCGGGGATCCGTCCTCGTACTTGACGCCGTCCTTGAGTGTGTAGGTCCACGTGAGGCCGTCGGAGGAGGCCTTGCCGAGGTCGGTGGCGAGGTCGGGCACGACCTTCGGCGGCTGGCCGGCGGTCTCCTTCGCCATGGTCAGGGTGCGGTAGTAGAGCTGACCGACGTTGGCGGTCTGCACGTAGTTGCTGTTGCCAGGGTCGAGGGTCTGGAAATCGCTGGACATCAGCACGTTGACGTTGCCGCCCTTGGTGCTGAAGCCCTCGTTCACGACATGCGGGGCGTAGGGGTTGTTCGCGGTCGCGCCGCCGGTGGCGGTGCCGCCGGAGGCGGATCCGGCCGAACAGCCCGTCACGGCGAGCGCGACGGCCACGACGGAGGCGGCGAACAGGGGACGGCTGTGTCTCATGGTTCTTCTCTTCTTGGGTGGATGGACAGGGAAGTGCGTGGGGTGCGGGCGATCCCGGCAGACACGGTCGCGCTCAGCTGCGCGATGCCTTGGGATCGAGGGCGTCGCGGACCGCGTCGCCGAGCAGGTTGAAGGCGAGGACGGTGATCACGAGCGCGGTGCCGGGAACGATCAGGAACCAGGGGTCGACGAGGTACCAGTTACCCGACTGGGCTGCGTTGAGCATCTGGCCCCAGGACGGTGTCGGATCCTTGACGCCGACGCCGAGGAAGGAGAGCGCGGCCTCGGCCGAGATGTTGGTCGGGATCATCATCGTCGCGTACACGAGCACGACGCCGGACACGTTCGGGATCACCTGTGTGAACAGGATGGTGCGCTTGGAGGCGCCGTAGGATCGCGCGGCCTCGATGTACTCCTGCTCGCGGATGCTGAGCACCTGTCCGCGCACGACGCGAGCGAGATACGCCCAGCCGAAGAAGCCGAGGATGATCACCAGCGAGGCGATCGGCACGAAGCTGCCCTGGCCGAGGGCGGTGCCGCGCAGCCGGGACTGCAGGATCGGGGTGAGCGAGAGCACCAGAAGCAGGTGCGGGAACGCGAGGAAGAGGTCGATCAGGCGGCTGATGACCATGTCCACCTTGCCGCCGAAGAAGCCGGCGGCGGCACCCATGATGGTGCCCAGGACGACGGAGACCAGCGTGGCCAGCAGCGCGATGGTGAGGGAGACCTGCGCGCCATACGCGAGGCGGGCGAAGAGGTCGCGGCCGAGACCCGGCTCCACGCCGAGCCAGTGCTCAGCCGAGGGGTACATGAACTGCGGCAGCGGCAGACCCGGGGTGTTGAAGTTGTCCAGCGTCTCCGGGCCGGTGTGCGTCGTGAACGGACTCTGTCCTTCGATCGCCGTGAGCAGCGGGGCCAGGAGCGCGAACAGCACGATCGCGATGACCACGCCGAATGACGCCAGCGCGATCCGGCTGCGGCGGATCCGCAACCAGGCGGTGCCCAGCAGGGAGCGGCCGGTCGCGATCTTCGGGGTGGTGAGGGCCTCGGTGGTCGGGACCGTCGTCAGCGTTTCCGTCACGATCTTCCTTGATGGTCGGGAAAGGGGGTCTTCGGAATTGTATACCAAGATGGACGAATTTGTATACCAACGATCGCGAGTGCTCCGCCAACGGGCGACATGAGTTGTCTCCAGGAGAGCGAGTCGATAGGTTTTGGATACCAATTGCCCCGTTTCGAGGAAAGCAGAACTCGTGCGCACCCTGATCACCGCCGATCATGTCCTGGCCTTCGACGGCACCTCGCACACGGCGCTCCGCGACGGCGCCGTGCTGGTGGACGACGACCGCATCGCCTTCGTGGGGTCGCGGGACGAGGCGCCGCGGGATGCCGAACGCACGCTGGAGCTCGGTGAGAGCCTGCTGATGCCGGGGCTGATCGACCTGGACGCGCTCACCGACATCGATCACCTCATCCTCGACTCCTGGTCGACGCCCGAGCACGCCCGTCGCCTGCAGTGGTCCGACGACTGGTTCGCACGTCGACAGCACGTGTTCAGCACCGCCCAGCGCCGGCGCATCAGGCAGATCGCGCTCGTGCAGCTCGCCCTGCACGGCATCACGAGCTACATGCCGATCGCCTCCGAGGTGCACTCCGCATGGGCGGAGAACGCAGATGACTTCCTGGCCATGGCGGATTTCTCTCGCACGCTCGGTTTGCGGGGCTTCCTCGGCCCCTCCTACCGCTCCGGGGTCAACGTGGTGCAGGACGGGCGGCGCGCGATCCTCTTCGACGAGACAGAGGGCGCGGCGGGGCTCGCCGACGCGATCCGATTCCATGACACGGTGCGATCCTGGGCGGATCCTCTTCTCACGCCGGTCTTCCTGCCCTGCCGCATCGAGACGCTGACGCCCGAGCTGCTGTCGGCGACCGCGGATGCGGCCAGGGAGCGCGGCGCCCTGGTGCGCCTGCATGCCCTCCAGGGCGATTTCGAGCGCGACTGGATCCTCGAGCAGCACGGATGCACGCCGCTCGAGCTGATCCGCCGCCAGGGACTGCTCGACGACCGCCTGATCATCCCGCACGGCGTCTTCCTCGACGTCAACCCCCGGGTGTGGGGCGAGGACCGCGGAGATCTCGCGACCCTCGTCGAGGCGGGGGTCTCGATCGTGCACTGCCCGCTCACCAATGCGCGCTATGGATCCGAGCTGGAGACGTTCGGCCGCTACAAGGAGGCCGGACTGAACATCTCGCTCGGCACGGACTCGTTCCCGCCCGATCTGATCCGCGGCATCGACACCGGCGTCTCCGTCGCGAAGGTGCAGAACCGCTCGCTTGCTGCCGGCGACCTGGCCGGTTATGTGGAGGCGGCGACGCTCGGCGGCGCGCGCGCGCTGCACCGGCCCGATCTCGGCCGCATCGCCGAAGGCGCCGCCGCCGACCTCACCGCGTTCCGGCTCGCCGACGTGCGCTTCGGTCCGATCGAGGACCCGCTGCGCAACCTCGTGCTGGCCGGGAGCGCTCGAGACGCGTGCCTTACGATGGTCGCGGGCAAGGTCGTGATGCGCGACGGCGCGATCGACGGGATCGATCTGGAAGCCGTCCGCGAGGACTCTCAGGTCCTGTTCGACATCATGCGCGCCGGCTACGACGAGCGCGACCACCTGGGTGGCGGCGGGCTGTTCCCGCCGGTGTTCCCGCTTGCGGGAGAGAAGAGGGCGGCTGATGGAGACCGGTCCTGAGTCGGAGGGCACCGCCCTCGCGCTCGCCGACCGCGTCTACCGCGATCTGCTCCGCGCGATCATCGACGGCGGGGTCGCGCCCGGTGCCTGGCTGAAGGAGCGCGAGCTCTCCGAGCGTTTCCAGGTGTCCCGTATCCCGGTGCGCCAGGCGCTGCAGCGGTTGGAAGCCGAGGGGTTCGTGATGACCTCGAGGCACCGCGGAGCCAACGTGACGCCGCTCACCCGCGCCGACATCCATGACCTGTTCGACACACGGCTCTGCTTCGAGCCGTTCGCCGCGCAGCGCGCCGCGGAGCGTGCGCACGCCGGGGTCGAGAGCATCGACCGGCTCCGAGCGCTGCACGAGGAGGCAACGGTCGGCGACGCGGCGGCGGCTCGCGCGGCGAGCCTCGAGTTCCATTCCGAGATCGTCCGGCTCAGCGGCAGTCGGCTGCTGCTGCGCAGCCTGGGTCCGCTCGTCGGCAGGATGGAGTGGGTGTTCCGGCTCACCCGCGAGGCGAGGGACAGCGAGCAGACGGACGAGCACGTCGAGCTCGTCGATTCGATCGCACACGGTCGCGGGCCCCTCGCGGCGGCGCAGATGTACGCGCACATCGAGATGAGCCGCGAGCCCGTCCTCGCGCAGCTGGACGGCGTGCTGGAGAACTGAGCGAGCGGCGTCGGGCCTGTGCGGTGCCGGCGCACCGCTGGGTCGTCGGCTGCGCTCAGGCGGGCGCTCCCACCAGATCCGCGTGGTGGATCGCCGCCACGTCCGGATGTGCACGCAGGCGCGACTTCAACGCGTTCTCGCCGTAGAGGGCGTGGATCGGGTTGGACGGATCCTTGGTGACGCCTCGCGCCTGCGTGGCCAGCTCCGCCGGCAGATCGATCAGCGGCAGGCGCGCATCGAGTGCCGGGTTGAAGAAGAACGGGATCGAGATCCGCTCGTCCGGAGCCTGCGGCGACACCACCCGATGGTTGGTCGCCTTGAGGTAGCCGTCGGTCGCGTACTCGAGCAGCTCGCCGATGTTGACCACGAACGCTCCGTCGACCGGGGGAGCGTCGACCCAGGAGCCGTCGCGCTCGACCTGCAGACCTCCCTTGCCCGGCTCGACCCAGAGCAGCGTCAGCACACCCGAGTCCTTGTGGGCGCCGACACCCTGCTGGGGCTCGGGCTCGTGGGTGCCCGGGTAGCGGACGATCTTGATCAGCGTCGACGGATCCCCGAAGTTCTGCTCGAAGTACGTCTCCTCCGCGCCGAGCGCGAGCGCCCACGCCCGCAGCAGCTTGCGGGCCACGCCGGAGAGATGCTCATGCCATTCCGCGACGACCTCGCGCAGCTCGGGCTGGGCCTCAGGCCACAGGTTCGGCCCGATCAGGCGGTTGTAGCCGGGGCCGCCGTCGACGGCCTCGCGCTCCGGCCCGATGTCGATCTGCTCGCGCCAGTCCACGGCGCCCTGCGTGCGCTCGCCGCCGATCCTCGTGTACCCGCGGAAGTGCGGGCTCTTCACGTTCTCGATCGCGAGTTTTTCATCCTCCGGCAACGCGAAGAAGTCCTTCGCGGCCTGGTGCAGGCGACGTTCGAGCTCGGGGGTGACGCCCGTACCGGTCAGGTAGAAGAAGCCCACGTCGTGGGTCGCCGCGCGCAGGTCGTCACGGAATGCTGCGGCGGCCTCGGGACCCGCGTCGAGTCGGGACAGGTCAAGGATCGGGAGGTTCAGATCGGCCATGAGGCGAGGCTAGGACGGGCGCGGCGGGCGCTGGGCGATTGTTGCCGAGGATTACCGGGACGGATTTGTCACGGTTCTCGTGTCTGGAGACCGGAGAAGCGGATGCTAGAGTTTTTGAGGTAAGGCATCCCTTACTTCATGACTCTCCAGGAAACCGCCCCTCGTGCTCGCCACCTTCCTCATCGGCCTTCGTGAAGGCCTTGAAGCCGCGCTCGTCGTCGGCATCCTCGTCGCCTATCTGAAGCGCCTCGATCGCAAGGACGTGCTGCCGAGGATGTGGGCCGGTGTCGGGGCCGCGATCCTGCTCGCCCTCGTCATCGGCGCCGTGCTGACCTTCGGCGCCTACGCGCTGACGTTCCAGGGCCAGGAGATCATCGGCGGCACGCTGTCGCTGGTCACGGTCGGAATGGTCACGTGGATGATCTTCTGGATGCGCAAGGCGGGTCGCACCATGAAGGCCACGCTGCAGGGCGGCGTGGACCGCGCGCTCGAGGCGGGCACCGTGTGGGCGCTGGTGCTGGTCGGCTTCGTCTCCGTGGCTCGCGAGGGCGTGGAGACCACGTTGCTGCTGTGGTCCATGGTGCAGTCCTTCGGCGACGCCCCGTCGGCGATCCTCGGCGCAGTTCTCGGGCTCGTGGTCGCGATGCTCGCCGGCTGGCTGCTCGCCCGCGGCGCCGTGCGGCTCGACCTCGCTCGCTTCTTCACCTGGACCGGCGGCCTCCTGGTCATCATCGCGGCCGGCGTGCTCGCCTACGCGCTCAGCGACCTGCAGGAGGCCGGCATCGTGCCCGGCCCGTTCACCGCGGCCGCGCCGCTCGACGCGGCCGGCGCGGTGCTCGTCGGCTGGGCGGGTGTGCCGTTCGGCTGGGCGTTCGACGTCACCGCCGCGATCCGCCCCGACAGCGCCCTCGCCGTGCTGCTGCAGGCCACGGTCGGCTTCATGCCGCGGATGAGCTGGCTCCAGGTCATCGCCTGGGTGCTGTACATCGCGATCGTCGGCACGCTGTTCGTGCGCGGGCTGCGCCGCACGGCGCCGGGCACGACCCGCTCCTCCTCCACGCCTGCCGTCGTCTCCGCCACGCCCGTCAAGACCGAGTCGGCGGCCACCCGTGCCGCAGCCACGACCGTCTCGCCCACTCCTGAAGGAGCCTCATGACCATCGCCCGCCGACCGATCGCCGTCCTCGGCGCCGTCGCCGCCCTCGGCCTCGCCCTCACCGGGTGCGTCGCCAAGTCCGACGTCGCCGCGAGCGGACGCCTGACCGTCGCGTCCACGGCGGACGCGTGCAGCGTCTCGGCCGGCACTGCGACCAGCGGAACGCTCGCCTTCGACGTGAGCAACAAGGGCGATGAGGTGACCGAGTTCTATCTGCTGGCCCATGACGGCGTGCGGATCGTCGGCGAGGTCGAGAACGTGGCGCCGGGCGCCTCGCGCACTCTCACCGTCGTCGCTCAGCCGGGCGAGTACTTCACGGTGTGTAAGCCGGGGATGATCGGTGCCGGTGTCGGCAAGACCGCGTTCTCCGTCAGCGGCGAGAAGGTCGCGGAGACCGGCGGCGACGCCGCGCAGAAGCAGAAGGCGCTCACGCAGTACGCCTCGTACGTGAAGGATCAGGTCGACCAGTTCCTGCCAGCAGCGAAGACCTTCGCCGACGCGTACCGCGGCGGTGACGACGCGGCAGCGAAGGCCCAGTTCTCGACCGTGCGCGCCTACTACGAGCGCATCGAGCCCATCGCGGAGCAGCTGGGCACGCTCGACCCGCGCCTGGACTTCCGCGAGCTCGACGCCAAGGCCGAGGGCATCGACTGGACCGGCTTCCACCGCATCGAGAAGGACCTGTGGGCTCCGGCCGCGGGCGCGATGAACTCTGACGGCACCACCCCGGCGAACCTTGACTGGGCGCCCTCGACGCCTGCCGAGCGCGCGACCTTCGCCGACAAGCTCCTCGCCGACCTGCAGGAGCTCTACGACCACGTCCACTCCGACGCCTTCGTGAAGGACCTCGAGTCCAAGGGCATCGCCGGCATCTCCAACGGCGCGATCTCGCTCCTTGACGAGGTCGCCAACGGCAAGATCACGGGCGAGGAGGACTGGTGGTCCGGCACGGACCTCTCCGACTTCGCCGCGAACGTCGAGGGATCCAAGATGGCCTTCTCCGTCGTGCGCGAGTTCGCCGAGAGCAAGGGCTCCGAGGGCAAGAAGCTCGTGGAGCAGATCGATCGCGGATTCTCCGCGCTGGAGGCCGAACTCGCGGTGCACGGCTCGCTGAAGGACGGCTTCGCGGCGTACTCGACGGTCACCGAGACCCAGAAGCGCGACCTCACCGACCTGCTGAACGCGCTCGCCGAGCCGCTCTCCAAGCTCACCAGCACGATCCTCGGCTGACATGACGGTCCCTGAGTCCTCGGAAGGATCCGCTCGCCCCGCCGACGCGGTGCCGGAAGGGTCGTCGACCACCGACGCGCGCACCGGCATCAGCCGCCGCGGGCTGATCGGCTGGGCGCTCGGCAGCGGCGTCGCCGGCATCGCCGTCGGTGCCGGCGGTGCGGCGGCTGTCGCCGCGACTGGGGTGCTCGGCGGATCCGCTCCCGTCGACGAGTACGCGTTCGAGGGGGCTCACCAGGCCGGGATCACCACGCGCGTGCAGGAGCATCTGCACTTCGCGAGCTTCGACATGATGCCGCGGGCGAGCCGCGACGATCTCATCTCACTGCTGCAGGACTGGAGCTACGCCGCGTCCCGGCTGGCGAAGGGCCTCGATGTCAGCGCCTCGGGTGCCGTCGGGGGTTCCCGGGAGGCGCCGCCGGACGACACCGGCGAGGCGCAGGGGCTCACGGCGGCGGGCCTCACGATCACCTTCGGACTCGGGCCGTCCCTCTTCCTCGCAGAGGGGGACAGGTTCGGCATCGCCGATCGGCGTCCGTCCGTGCTCGCCGATCTGCCGGCGTTCGTCGGCGACGCCCTCGACGCGGGCTACACAGGTGGCGATCTCTGCATCCAGGCGTGTGCCGACGATCCTCAGGTCGCGGTGCACGCCGTGCGCAACCTCAGCCGGATCGCGTTCGGCCGCGCCAGGCTGCGCTGGTCGCAGCTCGGGTTCGGGCGCACCTCGCGCACCGCAGCAGACCAGCAGACCCCGCGCAACCTCTTCGGGTACAAGGACGGCACCGCGAACATCCTCGCCGACGACGCCGAGGCGCTCGCCGAGCACGTCTGGGTGGGCGAGAAGGACGAGCCGGCCTGGATGGCCGGAGGCTCGTATCTCGTGGCGCGCAAGATCGCGATGCTCATCGAGACCTGGGACCGTCTGCGCTTGGCCGAGCAGGACCGCACCATCGGCCGGGCGAAGGGCAGCGGAGCGCCGCTGTCGGGTGGAGGCGAGTTCGCCGAGCCGTCGTTCCATGGCGGCCGCATCGACGAGCATTCCCATGTGCGACTCGCGCACCCCACGGTCAACGACGGCATCCGCATCCTGCGCCGCGGCTACAACTACGTCGACGGGAACAACGAGCTGGGCCGTCTCGATGCAGGCTTGTTCTTCCTCTCGTATCAGCGCTCGCCGGAGCAGTTCGTCACCCTCCAGAAGAGGCTGTCGACCGACCTCATGAGCGAGTACATCAAGCACATCGGATCCGGCATCTGGGCGATCCCGGCCGGGGCGCGCAAGGGCTCCTACGTCGGAGCCGAGTTGTTCGCCTGACCAGCGCGCCTCGATACAGAGCGCTCGTCCTGCACCGGGCGGGCGCTCCTGCGTTTCACGGCTGCCCTGGCCGATCTCGTGGATCCCAGGAATACTTCTCGCAGGCGGGTGTTTCACCAGATATATTCAAGTGAATAGAAATCTGAAGGAGAACGCAGTGAGCGAGTCGAGCACCTGGTCGGGCATGCAGTTCGGCCTCATGTCGGTCAGCGACATCACCCGGAACCCGGTGACGGGGGAGACGCCGAGCGAGCGTGAGCGGATCCAGAACACGCTCACGATTGCCAAGCACGCGGAAGAGGTCGGCCTCGACGTCTTCGCGATCGGCGAGCACCACAACCCGCCGTTCTGGTCGTCGAGCCCGACGACCTTCCTCGCGGCGCTCGCCGCGCAGACCGAGCGCCTCATCGTCTCGACCTCCACGACGCTCATCACGACGAACGACCCGCTGAAGATCGCCGAGGACTACGCGATGCTGCAGCACGTCTCCGGCGGTCGTATGGACCTCATGATGGGCCGCGGCAACACCGGCCCGGTCTACCCCTGGTTCGGCAAGGACATCCGCCAGGGTCTGCCGCTCGCGATCGAGAACTACGCCCTGCTGCACGAGCTGTGGACCAAGGACGTCGTGGACTGGGAGGGCAAGTTCCGCACTTCGCTGCAGGGCTTCACCTCCACCCCGCGCCCGCTCGACGGCGTCGCGCCGTTCGTCTGGCACGGCTCCATCCGCACGCCGGAGATCGCCGAGCAGGCCGCCTACTACGGCGACGGGTTCTTCGCGAACAACATCTTCTGGCCCAAGGAGCACTACCAGCGCCTCATCGAGCTGTACCGCCAGCGCTACGCGCACTACGGTCACGGCACGCCGGAGCAAGCGATCGTCGGCCTCGGCGGACAGGTGTTCATGCGGGCGAACTCGCAGGACGCGGTGGACGAGTTCCGTCCTTACTTCGACAACGCGCCGGTGTACGGCCACGGCCCGTCGATGGAGGACTTCACCGAGATGACGCCGCTCACGGTCGGCTCTCCGCAGCAGGTCATCGACCGCTATGCCGCGATGCGCGAGCACTACGGCGACTACCAGCGCCAGCTCTTCCTCATGGACCACGCGGGGCTCCCGCTCAAGGTCGTGCTCGAGCAGCTCGACATCCTGGGCGGCGAGGTCGTGCCGGTGCTCCGCAAGGAGCTCGCGCAGAACCGCCCCGCCACCGTGCCGGACGCTCCGACGCACGCCGCGCGCGTCAAGGCGGTGTACGGCGACGGGCCGTCGCGCGAGGCGCGCCCCGGCGCGAACCGCGGTGACAACCTGACCGCCGGCTCGCCCTACCAGGACGGCGGCGCGGTTCCGGCCGCCGCCGGCTCCTCCTTCGGCGCAGCGGCCACGAAGGGGGCGAACTGAGATGGGCGCGCGTCGCATCGCGGTGATCTCCGCGGGGCTCAGCAACCCGTCCTCCACGCGGATGCTCGCCGACCGCCTCGCGGCGGAGACCGCGCACCGGCTCACCGAGCTCGGCTCCGAGGTCAGCGTCGACGTGATCGAGCTGCGCGATCTCGCGCACGATATCACGAACAATCTGCTCACGGGGTTCGCGCCGCCGGCGCTGGACTCGGCGATCAACACGGTGATCTCGGCCGACGGCATCATCGCCGTGACGCCGATCTTCTCGACGAGTTACTCCGGTCTGTTCAAGTCGTTCATCGACGTGCTGGATCCGGATGCGCTCACCGGCAAGCCCGTCCTGATCGGCGCGAACGCGGGCACCGCACGGCACTCGCTCGCGATCGACTACGCGATCCGTCCGCTGTTCACCTACCTGCACGCCGAGCCGGTGCCCACCGGGGTGTTCGCGGCCTCGAGCGACTGGGGAGCGAAGGCCGACGAGGTCGCACCGCTCAGCACCCGTATCGAGCGCGGAGCACGGGAACTCGCCGAAGCGATGGCCCGCCGCGAGCCGGCGGCCGATAAGGATCCCTTCGACCCGGGCAACTACCTCGGCGAGGGCCGCTCGTTCGGTCATCTGCTCGGAGGTCTCGCGGGGGAGTAGCCGCTCCAGCGCATCGGGGCATGACGCCGCCGACGAATGTCCGTGGGACATCCTACGGTGGCGTCATGCCCCTTCTCACTGCGTTCGACGCCCTTCTCAGCGAGCTCGACGGCTCCCTCCTGCGCGCCGGAGACGATGGATTCGATGCGGCTCGTCGCCCATGGAACCTCGCGATCGACCAGCTTCCGGCCGCGGTGGCGACGCCTGCGGGTCTCGACGATCTGCGCAGGATCCTCGCCGCCGCGCGCGAGGCCGGAACGCCGATCGCCGTGCAACCCAGCGGACATGGCGCCTCCGGCGACCTTGCCGGCGCGGTGATCGTGCGGACGGCGGCGTTCGATCGGCTCGACATCGACCTCGCGGCCGGCGTCGTGGTGGTCGGCAGCGGCGTGCGCTGGGGTGCGGTGGTGGACGCCCTGGAAGGCAGCGGCTGGGCGGCCCCCGCGGGCACGAGTCCCGTCGTCTCGGTCGCCGGGTACACGCTCGGCGGCGGACACTCCTGGTTCAGCCGCACCGCCGGACTCGGCTCCGACAACCTGCGCGCGGCGTGGGTGCTGCGACCCGACGGTACGCACGAGCGCATCGACGACGACAGCGACCGCGAGGCCATGTGGGCGCTCCGCGGCGCCGGCGGCGTGGTCGGCATCGTGACCGCGCTCGAGATCGACCTCGTTCGTGCTCCGGAGCAGTGGGGCGCCTCTCTGACGTTCGATGCGGCGGACTCCGCTGCCGTGATCCGCGCCGTGCGGGACCTCGCCGCGTCCGCGCCGGCGACGCTCAACGTGTTCACGAACTCGATGCGGATGCCGGATGCGCCGATGCTGCCCGAGGAGATCCGCGGAAAGAGCTTCGTGACGGTGCAGGCCCGGTCCTCCCATGGTGCGGCAGACGCGTTCCTGGAGGGCGTGCGCCGGGCCGGCGCCGTCCAGCGCGAGACCTCAGGCCCCACCTCGCCCGCCGGGCTCGCGGCGGCATCGGGTGAGCCGACGGATCCGACCGCGGGCCGGGGCGCCTCCCTCGCCCTCGACCGGCTCGACGATGCCACGATCGACGCGCTGGTGCAGTTCCGCCAGGCGCCCGAGCAGTCGCCGATCGTCGGGATCGATCTGCGCATGCTGGGGGGCGCCCTCGACGCACCACGGCGGTCCGGCTTCGCCTCCCTGGCCTCGGCGTCATGGCTTCTGCATGCGCTCGTGCCGAACTTCCCGGGCGCGCCGGCCGAGCCCGGCGACGCGAGCATCGCGGGCCTCCTCGAACTGCTCGCCCCGGTCGCGGCCGACCGGACGGTGCCGACCTTCCTCACGCCCGGTCAGACGCTCGAGCGGTGCGCCACGGCGGCCGACCTCGATCGGCTCCGGGCGATCCGAGCGAGCGCGGATCCTGACGGCGTGCTGCACGAGGGACGCCTGCCGCGCTGAGGCCCACTGTGCAGCGCAGAGATCAGCTGTGCCGCGCCCCGGCGGCGTCGGCCACGGCCGGGGCCTCGGCGCGCACGCCGACCCGCGTAGGGCCCCGGTGCGGGCGTCGAGCGGTCGTCAGTCGATCGCGGCGAGGCTCTGCACCGTGGCCGAGACGGCCTCGGCGAGCTCACGACCCTTCACGGAGAAGTGGCGACGGAAGTAGTCCTGGTGCTCGTCGTGCTCGTGGAAATGGTGCGGCGTGAGCACAGCGGAGAACACCGGGACGTCCGTTTCCAGTTGCACGCGCATGAGGGCGTCGACGACGGATCCGGCCACGAAATCGTGCCGGTAGATCCCGCCGTCCACGACGAGAGCGCTCGCGGCGATGCCCTGGTAGCGCCCTGTGCGTGCGAGACGCTTCGCGTGCAGGGGGATCTCGAACGCGCCGGGGACACGGAACACGTCGACCTCATCGAAGCCCAGCTCCGCGAGACGTTCGACGAATGCGGAGACCGTCTGCTCGACGATCTCGGCGTGCCACTGCGCGGCGACGATGGCGATTCTGGGCATGGTGGACTGCTCCTTCTGTCCTCTCTCATCCGGACTGTGACCGTCGGCTCCGGAATCGCACCGGATCGGCGGTCCCCGCCATGGGGACCGTTCGCGGGCTCGCGCGGACATGCCGCGACACCGCCGGTGGGGACTTGCACCCCGCCCTGAGGACACGACGACGCTATCACCGCGGGACGCGCCACCAGGACACCCGCATCTCCGCGGCAGGACCTGGCGGCCGGGACCTGGCCGGCCGCGGTCGCGGCTCGAATGCCGAGCGGCGATCCACCGGGCCTCAGCGCGGCGCGGTGGCGTCCCCGGCCAGGCGGTACGCCGTCTCGGGCCGGCCCGGCGTGCCGTAGCGCGGGGCGCGGATCGCGACCTGCTGCGCGACGAGGTGCTCCAGGTATCGGCGCGCAGTGACCCTGGAGACGCCGACGAGAGGCGCGGCCTCGCCGGCCGAGAGGTCGCCGTGCGCGCGCAGCACTGCGGTGACGGCGTGCAGCGTCTCGGCGGCGAGCCCCTTCGGCAGGGCGATCGTGCCGGTCGCTGGACCTCCGATGAGGGCGTCGATCTCCTCCTGGCTGGCGGCACCGGCGAGACCGGCCGCGCGTTCGTGACGATCGCGGAACTGCTGCAGACGCTCGCGGAAGACCGCGAACGGGAAGGGCTTGAGCAGGTACTGCGCCACACCGAGCGCCGACATCCGCCGCACAGCCTCGACATCACGCACGCTGGTCACGGCGATCACCTCGATCGCACTGCCGGCACCGCGGATGCGGCGCAGCACGTCGATGCCTGATCCGTCCGGCATCGTGAGATCCAGCAGGACCAGGTCGATCCGCCCCGCGTCCGCGGAGAGGGCGTTGAGCGCCGCCCGCACGCCGGTGCACTCTCCGACGACCTCGAACCCATCGAGCCGGGCGATGTAGGCCGCGTGGAGCTCGAGTGTGAGCGGGTCGTCGTCGACGAGCAGCACTCCGATCATGCGGTTCTCCCTTCACGTCCGATGCCGGGCAGCGTCACACGGAATGCCGTGGGCTCGGTGGAGAGCTCGACGCTTCCGCCCGCGGCCGTCACGATGTCCCGGACGAGAGCGAGCCCCACTCCGCGCCCCGAGCGCTCGCTGGGCTTGGTGGAGAAGCCGTGCTCGAAGATCCGCTCCCGGAGCTCGACCGGGATGCCGGGACCTCCGTCCGAGACGGTGATCGCGACGGCTCCGCCGTCGGCGGCGGCCACGTCGACACGCACCCAGCGGTCGGCGCCGGACTCCGCCTGAGACGCGGCGTCGAGGGCGTTGTCGATGAGATTGCCGACGAGGGCGACCGCGTCGACGGGGGTCAGATCCGCGCGCGGCGCCGCCGGATCCACGTGCACGTGCCAGCGCACGCCGCGCTCCTTCGCCTGCGAGGCCTTGCCCAGCAGGAGTGCGCCGAGCGTCGGATCCCCATCCCGCAGCGTCATCTGATCGATCACGGACTGGCTCTGCGCGGAGGTTTCCGACAGCAGGGCGATCGCCTCCTCGCGTCGGTCGAGTTCCAGGAGCGACAACGCCGTGTGCAGGCGGTTGCCGTGCTCGTGCGTCTGTGCGCGCAGCGCCTCGCCGAGTGTGCGCACCGACTCGTAGCCGGCCACCGCCTCCCGCACGTCGCGGGCGTCGAGATCGCCGGTGATGCGCCGTGTCGCGAGCCGCGCGAACACGGCGCCCAGCGCGCCGAGCGCGACGACGGCCAGGGTGAGGAGCAGGATCACCGGCAGGCGTCGCAGCAGGGCGCCGCCCAGCGACTCCACGGTCACCCCTGCCGACACCCAGCCGACGACCGTCCCTGCGGCGTCGCGGACGGGAGCGATGGTGCGCACGGACGGGCCGAGGGTTCCCGTGTACTGCTCGGTGAGGGCGCGGTCGTCGCGGGGGATCGTGCCGAGGTAGTGCCCGCCGACCTGCGCCGGATCCGGGTGCGTGAGCCGCACGCCGTGTCCGTCCATGACGGTGATGAAGTCCAGCCCCGCGCCCGTGCGCACGGACTCGACGTAGCTGCGCAGGTCCGCCTCCGCGGCGGAACGGTCCGTCGCGGTCACGGCCGTTTCGATCTCCGGGGCGACGGAGAGCGCCCGCGCGATCGCGGCCGTGACGTGCTCGGCCTCCTGCCGTGCCGAGGTCTGCGCCTCCCAGGTGAGGAACGCGCCGATCGCCACGCCGATCAGCAGCACGGATCCGATCAGCAGCGCGAACACGCGCGAAGCCGCACTGCGCACGCCGCCGCGTCTTGTCGTCGCCATCGCCGATCCGGACCTCCTCAGACAGTATGCGCGAGTCGCGGCGCGCAGTGCGGCCTGCTCAGATTTCGCCCCGGTTTCAATACGAACAGAACTCGCCGCCGGGCGTCGTCGCTGCGCACCATGGTCGACACGGCCCGCCCGACGTGGTGCGGGCGTCCTGTTCACTCAGCGGAGGCTATGATGGCTCTCACCGAAGGTTTCAGACTCCCGCGGCACGACTGGCGCCGCGGCAAGAACTCCTGGGACAAGCACACCTGGCTCTACTTGTCCGTACTCGTGGCGGTCGGCCTCGGAATAGCGGTGGGACTCCTGTTCCCGCAGTTCGCACAGGGCCTCGAGCCCATCGGCAAGGGGTTCGTGAGCCTCATCAAGATGATGATCGCGCCGATCATCTTCTGCACGATCGTGATCGGCGTCGGATCGATCGCCAAGGCGGCGACGGTCGGCAAGATCGGCGGACTCGCGCTGATCTACTTCATGGTCATGTCGACCTTCGCCCTCGCGATCGGCCTGATCGTCGGCAACATCATCCACCCGGGTGAGGGTCTGCACATGGCCGGCGCGACCTACGAGGCGGCCACGACCGAGGCCAAGACGACGCAGGACTTCATCCTCGGCATCATCCCCGCCACGTTCTTCGGCGCCTTCACCGGCGAGAGCGTGCTGCAGGTGCTCTTCATCGCGCTCCTCGTCGGTTTCGCGCTGCAGGGGCTCGGGGATCGAGGCGCGCCCATCATGGGAGCGATCAAGCACCTGCAGACGCTCGTGTTCCGCGTGCTCGGAATGATCCTGTGGCTCGCCCCCCTCGGTGCGTTCGGCGCGATCGCGGCAGTGGTCGGCAAGACCGGCGTCGCGGCGATCTGGAGCCTCGGGATCCTCCTCGGCGCGTTCTACCTGACCTGCATCGTGTTCATCGTCGTGGTGCTCGGCGGGATCCTGAAGCTCGTCGCCGGGGTGAACATCTTCCAGCTGATGAAGTACCTCGGGCGTGAGTACCTGCTGATCGTCGGGACGTCCTCGTCGGAATCGGCACTGCCTCGGCTGATCGCGAAGATGGAGCATCTGGGTGTGGCCAAGCCCGTGGTGGGCATCACCGTGCCGACCGGCTACTCCTTCAACCTCGACGGCACCGCGATCTACCTGACCATGGCGTCACTGTTCATCGCGACCGGTCTGGGGCAGCCGATGTCCATCCCGGAGCAGATCGGCCTGCTCGTGTTCATGATCATCGCGAGCAAGGGCGCGGCCGGCGTCACCGGCGCCGGACTCGCGACCCTCGCCGGTGGCCTGCAGGCCTACCGTCCCGATCTCGTGAACGGGGTCGGAGTGATCGTGGGGATCGACCGTTTCATGTCTGAAGGGCGCGCGCTGACCAACTTCACGGGGAACGCCGTCGCCACGATCCTCATCGGCACCTGGACGAAGCAGATCGATGCGGAGCAGGTGCGTCAGGTGCTCTCCGGCGCACGGCCGTTCGACGAGTCGCTGCTGGACGGCGTGGGGCACGACGGGCAGCCGGCCGTGCAGGACGGAGCCGAGCCTGTCAGCACCGAGACGCTCGGGCACGCGGCGGTCGAGGAGATGGCCGCGAAGCAGCAGCGGGCGCGGGCCCGCGCCGAGCGCGGCTGACCCGAATCGCCGGGATCGAGCCGGGGCAGGGAGCGCAGAAGACGGCTCCCCGCCTCGGCTCGTCGGCTGTCGCAGCCTCTCGCCGCGACCAGGGGCGATAGCGTCGGAGCATGCCCGTCGTTCAGGCCGCCGTCGTCGTCCCCATCCCGCCCGTGCTCGCGTACGCGGTTTCGCAGACCACAGGAGAGGTGCGGCGCCGCTGGGATGGCTTCATCCGGGCGCAGCACTTTCTTGATGGCGCGACGACGCCGGCCAAGGGCGTGCGCACGTTCACCCGGCAGCGATTCGGGCTGTCGATGATCACCCACTACGTCTCGTACGCGCCGCCGACGAACGTCGGGATGGTGATGGAGAAGGGCCCGTGGTTCTTCCGCACGCTCGGTGCGGGGTGGCGCTTCGAACCCGTAGACGGAGGCACGCGCGCGGTCTGGAAATACAACTTCACCTGCCGCCCGACCTGGCTCGCACCGGTCGCGGAGCGGATCGGGACCGTCGTTCTCGGGTATGAGGTCCGCCGCAGGATCGCCGGCTTCGCGCGCGGCTGTGCGGATCCGGTCGTGCTCGAAGCCGCGGGTGCAACGCTCGCCGAGACCTGAACCAGGCCGGTCAGTACCAGTTGTTCGACACCTCGTGCGCCCAGGCTCCGCAGGGGGATCCGTAGCGGTCCTGGATGTAGCTGAGGCCCCAGTCGATCTGGGTGTTCCCGTTGGTGCGCCAGTCCGCCCCCGCCGCCGCGAGCTTGTCAGCCGGGAGAGCCTGCGGGATCCCGTAGGCCCCGCTGTCCGGGTTCAGGGCATCCGCCCGCCAGCTCGACTCCTGCATCCACAGCCGGTACAGGCACGGGAACTGATCCTGGCCCCAGCCGTAGTTGCCGAGCTGCCCGGCGGCATACGCCTGGGCTCCGGCCGGATCGACGTTCACGCCGTCACCGCCGAGCCCGTCCCAGCCTCCGCCGCTTCCGCCCCCGGACCCCGCGGCAGCGGCCGCTTCGGCGGCTGCGGCCTGCTCCCGTTCCTGCTCGGCGACCTGCTGGCCGATCCGATAGCGTCGCTCCACGTCGGCCGTGGTGTTCTTCAGGGCGGCCAGCTGCGAGTACAACGTGGTGACGTGGCCCTGCAGATCGGCGACGGCGGCGGCTTCCGCGTCGGCGGCGGCTTTCGCCTTCTGCGCCGCGTCCTCGGCAGAGGTCGCGAGGGCGTCCCTGGCAGCGCGGGCGACCTGCGCCTGATCCTGCAGCGACGTGGCGACGCCCTGCACGGCGATCGCGCGTTCGCCGAGCTTCGCCCAGGTCGCGTCGAGCTGCTGCAGTGCGCCGAGGCGCGTGAGCAGCTCGTCCGGATCCGCCGAGGTGAAGAGCCGCACGGTGAGGGGCGACGCGGTCTCGGCACGCGCGCGGGCGGCGATCAGCGAACCGACTTGCTCGTGCGTCTGCTGCACGGTCTGCTCGGCTGCCGCGGCCTGCACGCCCAGCTCGTCCGCCCGGTGCGCGGCAGCGTCCGCGTCGGCATGAGCCGCGTCCGCCGCCTGGGCCGCCTTCATCGCCGCCGTCGAGGCGTCGGCGGCCCTCTGCTGAGCGGTCGCGAGGGCGTCGTTGATGCGGGTGATCTGATCTTGCGTGGCCTGTTCGTTTCCCTGGGCGTTCTGCACGTCCTGCCACGAGGGGTAGTCGTCGGCATATGCCGGTGCGGCCACCGCGAGCGGCACCGTCAGCAGCACGCCGGTCACGAGCGCCAGGAGCGGGCGCGAGGCGCGTGCTCTGCGCCCGGGCGCAAGTGCGGCGGAGCCGGAGGGAAGGATCACCCTTCGACGCTAACCCCGCTCGCTGTGGATTCCCACCCCTGCCGGTGGATGCGCGGACGACGAAGGGCGCCGAYGATCCCTCGTCGGCGCCCTTCGCGGTGGATACAGGATCAGCCGCTCTTGCGGCGGAACTCGCGCCTGGTCTGCGCCCCGTGCGCGGCGTGCACGGCGGAGTCGCCGTTCAGGTGCGCCTCGCCCTGATGCTGCTGGGCGTTCTTCTTTTCGAGCGCCTCCTTGAATTTGCGCTTCATGTCCGCGGCGGCGGTGTCGTCGGTACTCATGGCGCCAGCCTAGCGCCGGGGGCATCCCGTAGTCCTGGAAGAACGAAGCGGGACGGGCAGGGGGCGCCCCGGCAGACACGCGGTGACCGATCGCGGTGCATCCGGTGAACACTCCGTGATCGCACCGGTTTCCGGCGCTGCGGGGCGGAAACGGGCGGGATCCTGATCGCGTGAGAGCAGCGATCGTGACCGAGTCCTTCCTCCCGCACATGAACGGCGTGACCGGATCCGTTCTGCAGATCCTCCGCCACCTCGAGCGCCACGGGCACGAGGCCCGGGTGTACGCCCCCGCTGCGGAGGGCATGCCGCGCATGATCGGGCACGCCAGGGTCGAGCCCATCCCGTCCGTGGCGCTGCCGGGTTACCGCACCGTGCGCGTCGGCACCTCCAGCGCGCATCGGCTGTCCGTGTCGCTGGCCCGCTTCGCGCCCGACGTGGTGCACCTCGCCTCGCCGTTCGCCCTCGGCTGGCGCGGGGCGCTCGCCGCGGAGCGGATCGGGGTGCCCGCGGTCGCGGCGTACCAGACCGATGTCGCCGCGTACGCCGCGCGTTACGGGGTCTCGCTCACGACGGCGCTCGCCGAGGCCCACATCGCGAGGTTGCACCGGCGCGCCACCCTCACCCTCGCCCCGTCGTCCGAATCGGAGGATCAGCTCGCCCGGCTCGGAGTCGATCGGGTGCGTCGCTGGGGCCGCGGTGTGGATGCGGAGTGCTTCCGCCCGGAGCGGCGAGACGGGGCATGGGAGCACCGTGCCGGCGTTGAGGCCGTGGTCGGCTACGTGGGCAGGCTGGCGCCGGAGAAACAGGTCGAGGACCTGCGGGTCCTCGCGGATCTGCCGGGAATCCGGCTCGTGATCGTCGGAGACGGACCCTCCCGAGCGCGGCTCGAGACGCTGCTCCCGCACGCGGTGTTCCTCGGCCACCTCAGCGGCCCGGAGCTCGCTCAGGCGATGGCGTCGTTCGACGTCTTCGTGCACCCGGGCGAGAGCGAGACGTTCGGGCAGACCCTTCAGGAGGCGCACGCGAGCGGGATCCCCGTGGTCGCGACCGGTCGGGGCGGCCCGCTGGACCTGGTGCGCCAGGGCATCGACGGCTGGCTGTACCGCCCGGGCGACCTGCAGGATCTGCGCGATCGGGTGCGGGATCTCGCCGGCGACGCGCGCAAGCGGCAGGCGTTCGGCCGGGCCGGCCGAGATGCGGTGGAGGGCCGCAGCTGGAGCGCGGTGTGCGATCAGCTCCTCGGCCACTTCGTCGAGGCGCAGGAGCTGCACCGTGCGGACGCGGGCCTGCGGGCGCCCCGGGCTGTGCGGCCGGAGCCCACGCCAGCGGGGGAGCGCAAGCACTGGCGCCGCTATGTCGCGCTCGGCGACTCGCTCACCGAGGGGCTGTGCGACCCCGGCCCCGACGGCGCGCTGCGCGGGTGGGCGGACCGCCTCGCCCTGCTGCTGGCCGCCCGTGAGCCGTTGGACTACGCGAACCTCGCCATCCGCTCCAAGCGGGTCGAGGACGTATGCGGAACCCAGCTGCATCGTGCCCTGCAGCTGCGCCCCGACCTCGTGTCGATCCTGGTGGGGGCGAACGACCTCGTGAAGCAGCGGGTCGCGATACCGCTCCTCGCCGCACGCCTCGAGGACACGGTGCGACAGCTGCGCGAGACCGGCGCCGATGTGCTCCTGGTCACGGCGTTCCTGCCCGGAAACCCGGCGGCACGCATCTATGCCCGCCGGTTCTCCGCCTGGGCCACGGCACTGGCCGGCATCGCCCGCCGTCAGGGCGCGATCCTGCTCGACACGGATCTGCACCCGCAGCTCGCCGAGCGGCCGAACTGGGGGGAGGACCTCGTGCACCTCTCCAGTCGCGGGCACCGTTTCCTCGCGTATCGCGCGGGCGTCGCGCTCGGCGTGGCGCTGGCCGACGAGCTCGGCGCGCTCGATGAGGCGCTGCACGCGACCGAGCGCACCGGTGCCGGAGTGTGGTGGCGCCGGCACGCGCTGCCGTGGGTCTGGCGCCGGCTGCACGGGCGCGCCGCGGGTGACGGACGCAGCGCCAAGCACCACGACTACGTCCGCCTCGGTCGGGAGCGCGGGGTGCGCGAGCCCAGCGAGGTCTGACGGCGCAGTCTCAGGCGCGCCGCGCTGATAGGATCGAACAGGATGCCTCTGTGCGCATCCGTCCATGCTCGCGCTCCACACGGGAGAGCGAGCCTAAACAAAGAAGGAGAGACCTCTTGGAAGGTCCTGAAATCACCGCTACTGAGGCCGTTCTCGACAACGGCCGCTTCGGCACCCGCACCGTCCGCTTCGAGACGGGCCGTCTCGCGCAGCAGGCGCAGGGCGCGGTCGCCGCTTACCTGGACGAGGAGACGATGCTCCTCTCCGCCACGAGCGCGGGCAAGTCGCCGCGTGAGGGCTTCGACTTCTTCCCGCTGACCGTCGACGTGGAGGAGCGCTCGTACGCTGCCGGCAAGATCCCGGGCTCGTTCTTCCGCCGCGAGGGCCGTCCCTCCACCGAGGCGATCCTCGTGTGCCGTCTGATCGACCGTCCGCTGCGTCCGTCGTTCGTCGACGGCCTGCGCAACGAGGTTCAGATCGTCATCACGGTGCTCTCGATCGCGCCCGGCGAATACTACGACGCGCTCGCGATCAACGCCGCGTCCGCGTCGACCCAGATCTCGGGTCTGCCGTTCTCCGGCCCGGTCGCCGGTGTGCGCCTCGCGTTCATCCCCGGCCACGGTGAGCACGCCGACCAGTGGGTCGCGTTCCCGAACGCCGAGCAGGTCGAGCAGGCCGTCTTCGATCTCGTCGTCGCCGGCCGCGTCGTCACCAAGGGTGACGGCACCGAAGACGTCGCGATCATGATGGTCGAGGCCGAGGCCACCGAGGGCAGCTGGAACCTGATCAAGGCCGGCGCCACCAAGCCCAGCGAGGACATCGTCGCGCAGGGCCTCGAAGCTGCCAAGCCGTTCCTGAAGCAGCTCGTCGAGGCGCAGGCCCAGCTTGCCGCCACGGCGTCGAAGGAGCCGGGTGTGTACCCGGTCTTCCTGCCGTACAGCGAGGGCACGTACGACTTCGTGGCCGAGCGCGCCTACGCCGAGCTCGTCGACGTCTACCAGATCGCCGACAAGCAGGAGCGCCAGAACGCCGACGACGCGATCAAGGACCGTGTCAAGGGCGAGCTCGTCGTCGCCGTCGAGGCGGGCGAGCAGCCCGAGGTCGCGCTCAGCGAGTTCTCCGCCGCCTACAAGTCGGTCACGAAGAAGATCGTGCGCGGCCGCATCCTCACCGAGGGCGTGCGCATCGACGGTCGCGGTCTGGCGGACATCCGTCCGCTCGACGCCGAGGTGCAGGTCATCCCGCGCGTGCACGGCTCCGCGATCTTCCAGCGCGGCGAGACCCAGATCCTGGGCGTCACCACGCTGAACATGCTCAAGATGGAGCAGCAGATCGACTCGCTGTCCCCGACGACGAGCAAGCGCTACATGCACCACTACAACTTCCCGCCCTACTCGACTGGTGAGACCGGCCGCGTGGGTTCGCCGAAGCGTCGCGAGATCGGGCATGGCTTCCTCGCCGAGCGCGCGCTCGTGCCGGTGCTGCCGACCCGCGAGGAGTTCCCGTACGCGATCCGTCAGGTGTCCGAGGCGCTCAGCTCCAACGGATCCACCTCGATGGGCTCCGTCTGCGCCTCCACCCTGTCGCTGCTGAACGCGGGTGTGCCGCTGCGCGCACCGGTCGCCGGCATCGCGATGGGCCTCGTGTCCGACCAGGTCGACGGTGAGACCCGCTACGCGGCGCTCACCGACATCCTCGGCGCCGAGGACGCGCTGGGCGACATGGACTTCAAGGTCGCCGGAACGAGCGAGTTCGTCACGGCGATCCAGCTGGACACGAAGCTCGACGGCATCCCCTCCGAGGTGCTCGCCGGCGCGCTGACCCAGGCCAAGGAGGCGCGCCTCACGATCCTCAACGTGCTGAACGCCGCGATCGACAGCCCCGACGAGATGGCGCCGACCGCGCCGCGCGTAATCAGCGTGCAGATCCCGGTCGACAAGATCGGCGAGCTGATCGGCCCGAAGGGCAAGACGATCAACGCGATCCAGGACGAGACCGGCGCGCAGATCTCCATCGAGGAGGACGGCACCGTCTACATCGGCGCGACCGACGGCCCCTCGGCCGAGGCGGCCCGCGCGCAGGTCAACGCGATCGCCAACCCCACCAACCCTGAGGTCGGAGAGCAGTTCCTGGGCACGGTCGTGAAGATCGCGACCTTCGGCGCGTTCGTCTCCCTGCTCCCGGGCAAGGACGGCCTGCTGCACGTCACCGAGGTGCGCAAGCTCGCCGGTGGCAAGCGCGTGGAGAACGTCGACGACGTGCTCTCCGTCGGCCAGAAAATCCTCGTGAAGATCACGAAGATCGACGACCGCGGCAAGCTCTCGCTCGAGCCCGTGATCGACGAGGCTCCGGCAGAGGCGGCCGAGCCCGCCGCTGAGGTCGCCGAGGTCTGATCCTCCGCCGGAAGGCCCGTCGTGTCCGCCGAAAGGAGGACACGACGGGCCTTCCGTGGTTTTCGTGACCGAACCGTTACGCATTGTTCTCCTCCTGGCCGTCTCAATGAACGGAAGCGTCCGAGGCCTCCCTTACTCTCTAAGGGACGCACCGGGGGGTGCGTCTCAGAAATCAACGCAGCAGACACGGGGGTGATCGCATGCGTCTCTTCAGCGTCGGATCCGGAAACGGGTCCGCACTCGGCGGCGCCGTACCTGCGGTCACCAGCGCGCCCGCGGTCGTCACGCCGCACCCGTCCGCGCCGATCCCGGTGGTCGGACCCGGCATCGGAACCTCCCTGCGCGTTCCCCTCGCGGAGACCGGCATCCGTTCCTTCCCGCTCATCCTCGGCGGCGCCGAGTTCGGCTGGAACACCGATGCCGACACCGCGCTGCACATCCTCGATCGCTACGCCGAGTTCGGCGGCAACGCCGTGCACACGGCCGACAGCTTCGCCGCAGGACGCAGCGAGCACATCATCGGCCGGTGGCTCGCCACGCGGGGAAACCGCGACGACATCGTCCTGAGCGTGCGCGTCGGCGGTCACCCCGACAACCCGGGCATCGGACCGGTGAACCTGGTGCGCGCTGTGGAAGCGTCGCTGAGCCGCCTCGGAGTCGAACGCATCGATGTGCTCTACCTCGACGGCACGATCGACGACGGCAGCGCCCTCGAAGACACGCTGGCCACGGCCGAATGGCTCGTCGAGGCCGGCAAGGTGCGGGCGCTCGGCGCCTTCGGCTTCACCGCAGAGCGTCTCGTCGAAGCACGGATCCTGTCCTCCGCGGGCTATCCGCGCATCGAAGTGCTGGACGTGCCGTACAACCTGATGCGCCGGGCCGGGTTCGAAGGCGATCTCCGCCTCGTCGCCGCGGCGCAAGGGCTGGCCGTCACACCGTCGCACGCCCTCGAGCACGGGTTCCTCTCCGGTCGGCACCGCACCAAGCAGTCGCTGCAGGGGGTGCGCGGCATGCAGCTGCGCGGCAACATCAACCGTCGCGGCATCAAGGTGCTGCGGGCGCTCGACATCGCCGCCTCGGAGCTGCAGGTTCCGGTCGCCGCCGTCGCGATCGCCTGGCTGCTCGCCCAGCGCACGATCACGGCGCCCATCGTGAATGCCTTCGCCACCGAGCAGGTCGACGAGCTGATGCAGGGCGCGGGCGTGGCCCTCGGCCGTGCGCAGCTGGCCGAGCTCACCCGCGCGGCGAGCTGACCCGGCCTGGTGGGTGGCCGTGTCCGATCTGTGACATAGGCTGGAAGCACCCCGGCCACGGAGCCGGCGACGAGGCGAGCGGTTGTGACGCATTACATCTATCTGGTCCGGCACGGCGAGCATCAGGACGCCGAGCACGGTCTGGCCGACGGACCCCTCTCACCGCGCGGACGTCGTCAGGCCGAGCACATCGCCGACCGCCTGTCCGGCCTCCCGCTGGACGCGATCTGGCATTCTCCGCTGCTGCGCGCCGCCGAGACGGCCCGTGCGATCTCGGAGCGGATCCCCTCGGTCGAAGCGGAGCCGTCGGCGCTGCTGTTCGACTGCGTGCCCACCGGCATGACGGAGGAGACTCCGGCCGTCTTCGAGCCTTTCTTCGGATCCATCACCGACGCGGAGATCGAAGCCGGTCGGGCGCAGATGGGCGACGCCGTGAACGAGTTCCTGGTGCGCAAGCCCGGAGACGTGCATGAGGTCCTCATCACGCACAACTTCGTCATCAGCTGGTTCGTGCGCGAAGTGCTGGAAGCCCCGGAGTGGCGCTGGATGACGCTGAACCAGGCCAACTGCGGCCTCACCGTCATCTCGCAGAAGCAGGGCCGCCCGTGGAGCCTGGTCGCGCACAACGACCTGAGCCACCTCCCGATGGAGCTGCGCACCGGTCTGCCGGATCCGCTCCTGGTCTGAAGGCTGCTCGGATCCGCCGTGCAGCGCCGGGACCGTGGTCGGAGCCGAAGGGCGTTCAGCCGACGCGCTCCCAGTCCGCGATCGGGCCCTCGACGACCGCGAACAGCGGATGCGGGTCCGGCAGCGAGGTCGTGCGCCACCGCTCCCAGAGCTCTGGGGTGCGCCCCTCGAGCTTGCGGAGCAGATGCCCCCATTCGTACTCGAGCTGACCACGGGCGACCGGGATGCGCTCGACCGGACCGGTCTTGAGGATCTTCTCGCGCGCGAACCGATATCCGCGGGCGTCGGCTTCGTCGACGATCGCCGCGAGGTAGTCGCCGATCGCGGCGAGGGAATCCCTCGTCTCCCGGAAACGCTGGAGCTGCGGGTGGTGCGCATAGCCGCGGCGGGTCGGATCCGCGATGACCGCCTGGGCGAGCAGGCCTTCGCGCCAGCACGCCGTCAGCGCCTGCCGATCGTAGTGGCGCGGGTGCACCGACCACAGCCTCATGCCTGCTCCAGATCCTTGCGGTACCACCGGGTCGCGTTCGGATTGTCGTTGTAGCGCGGGATCTCGGCGAAGCCGCTGTTGCGGTACAGGTGCCCCGCCGCCTCGAGCGTGTGGTGCGTGTCGAGCACGAGCGCGCGGGCGCCGAATCCGCGGGCGCGGTGCTCCAACTCGTCCAGCAGCAGCCGGCCCCAGCCGCGGCCCCGGGTCTCCGGGCGCAGGAACACGTGCTTGATCTCGAACACGTCGGTCTCGCCCTCGGGCATCGAGACGCGGCGGATTCCGCCGCAGCCGACGATCGCGTCTTCGTCTTCGAGCAGGAGGAAGACGCCGTCCGGGGCCTGGAACGCCGCCGCCGTCGGAAATGCGGGGGAGTAGGTGCCGCCGGGGAACTCCGCCGCGCGCAGGGTGAAGTAGTCGACGAGCACGGCGTGGGCGTCGTCGTCCTCGGGGGAGGCGATGCGGAACGTGGGCATGATCCGACGGTAATCGATGCCGCAGGTCGGGCGCCCCGGACGCGTCGAGGGGCTCGGAGACCTGCCGCCTCCGAAACCATGACGACCCCGAGGATCCGCGTCGGATGCGTGACGACCGGCGGGATCCGCGTCGGAAGCGCTGAATAGACTGTGGACATGACGACGCGCGTGGCCCTGGTGGGCGCCTCCGGCAAGCTCGGCACCATCATCGGCGATGTGATCTCGCACCTCGACGGGTTCGAACTCGGCGCGGTGCTCGGGTCGAACAGCGCCATGGACGAGCTCGACGGCGCGGACCTCGTGGTCGACGCGACCACCCCGGCCTCCAGCGTCGAGATCGTGCGCGCCGCGACGGATCGGGGCATCAACCTCCTCGTCGCGACGTCCGGATGGTCCGCAGATCGCATCGCCCAGTTCCGTCCGGCCATCGATGACGCCGGCACCGGGGCGCTGTTCGTGCCCAACTTCTCGATGGGATCCGTGCTCGGCACGGCCCTGGCCGCTCTTGCCGCGCCGTTCTTCGGATCCGTGGAGATCATCGAAGCGCACCAGCACACCAAGATCGACTCGCCCAGCGGCACGGCCGTGCGCACCGCCGAGCTCATCGCGGCCGCACGGGCCGAGCAGGGCCCTGTGGACGCGCCGCACGTCGACCAGCGCGCCCGCGGGCAGCAGGTGGCGAGCGTGCCCGTGCACTCGCTGCGACGCCCGGGTGTGATCGCGAAGCAGGAGGTCATCCTCTCCGGCCCCGGCGAGTCGCTGTCGATCGTGCACGACACCGTGCAGTCCGCCGCGGCGTACGCGCCGGGGATCCGCCTCGCCCTGCCCTATGCGCGCGACCTGCGCGGTGTGGTCGTCGGCCTGGAGAACGTGATCGATCTGGGGATCCGGCCGCGGGCATGACCGCGCGCATCGGCGTGCTCGGCCCGGTGCGGATCGCGGATCGCGACGCCGGCGGAACGCCCATGCGCGCGCTGCTGGCGGCGCTCGTGCTCGCCGGCACCACCCGCTCCGTGCCTGCGCTGGCGGCCGAGGTCTGGGGCGACGACCAGCCGCAGAATCCGAAGGCGGCGCTGCAGACCCTCGTCTCACGGGCCAGGGCGCTGGCCGGCTCCGACGCCATCGCGAGTGCGCCGGGAGGCTATGCGCTCGGCACCGACGACACCGACCTGCACACCGCACGCCGGTTGCGTGCCGAGGCGGAGACGCTCGGCGACGGCGATCCCGACCGCATCCGGCTGCTGGGAGAGGCGATCGGACTGTGGCGCGGCGACCTGGGCGACGCGCCGATCGCGGAAGATCTCGCGGCCGAGTCCGCCGAGCTGCGCGATGCGCTGCAGCGCGACCTGGCGGCGTCCCTCGTGAGCGCGGGGCGCTCCCATGAGGCGGTTGCGATCCTGTCGGAGCTCGCGGCCGCACGTCCGTTCGACGAGACGGCTCAGGCGGAGCTGATGTCGGCGCTCGCGGCCGACGATCGTGCGGCGGAGGCCCTTGCGGTGTTCGCCCGGCTGCGCGCCGCACTGGCCGAGCACCTGGGTGCATCGCCGGGACCCGCCGTCACCGAGCTCAACGCGCAGCTGCTGCGTGACCAGGACAGTGGGCCACGCGTGCGTATCGGCGTACAGGCCGCGCCCAACGAGCTCATCGGCCGCGAGGACGCGATGCGCCAGGCGGGCGCGCTGCTCGCCATCGCCCGCGCCGTGACGATCGTCGGCCCTGGCGGGCTCGGCAAGACGCGGCTCGCGCACGCACTCGCCGCCGGATCGCGCGTCGACGTGGTCGCTGTGGTCCCGCTCGCCGGCGTCCGCGACGACGCCGGCGTTCCGATCGCGATCGCCGCGGCCCTCGGCATCAGCGAGGCGGCGCCGGGTGCTCGACTGTCCGAGACCCACGTGCGTCCCGACCTGCGGGCCAGGATCGTGGCCGTCCTGAACGAGCGGCCCGCCCTTCTCGTGCTGGACAACTGCGAGCAGGTCATCGACGGCGTCGCGGCATGGACGGCGGACCTGCTGCAGGCGGTGCCTGCGCTGCGAGTGCTGACCACGAGCCGCACGCCGCTGGCGATCGGTGCGGAGCGGATCCTCGTCCTGGATCCGCTCGGGATCGCGGCGGATCCGGACGCTCCGGCGGTGCGGCTGTTCGCGGAACGGGCCGAGGCGGTCCGACCGGGCGTCATGCTCGATGCCGACGCCGTGGCGCGGCTGTGCGCGCATCTGGACGGATTGCCGCTCGCGATCGAGCTCGCAGCCGCACGAGTGCGCACCATGTCGCTCGCCGAGATCGAGGACCGCCTGGCGGACCGGTTCGCCCTGCTGACTTCGGGAGACCGCGCTGCTCCGGAGCGGCATCGCACCCTCGAGGCCGTGATCGGCTGGAGTTGGGATCTGCTCGATGCCGAGGCGCAGCGGGCGCTCGCGACGCTGTCGTTCCTGCCCGGCGGCTTCTCGGCGCACACCGCGACCGCGATCCTCGGCGCGCCTGCCGACGACGTGCTGGACCGCCTCGCCGCGCAGTCGCTGCTGGTCGTGACCGAGAGCGGTGCGCGGGTGCGCTTCCGGATGCTGGAGACCGTGCGCGAGTTCGGGCTCGCCAGGCTCGCCGATGCCGGCGAGGAGGACGCAGCGTGGACCGCGGTGACACGGTGGGCGGCGGCGTTCGTGGGTGAACGGCTCACCTCCGGTGCGATCTTCCCCAGCGGCGTCACGGCCGAGGCGCACGGCGACATCGGTCAGGAGCATGACAATCTCGTGTTCGTGCTGCACCGGCTGTTCGGCGAGGATCGGGAACAGGAGGCGCTGCGACTGTTCGCCCTCATCGGACCCAGCTGGTTCATGCGTGGGGCGTTCAGCGAGGTCTTCGCGTTCCGGGTCGTGGTGATCGAGGCCGCGCAACGGCTGTGGAGCGCAGGACGGAACGACGAGGAGCTCGATTGCGACATCGTCGTGATCGCACTCGTCATGGCCACGCTCGGCAGCCTGGCGATGGATGACCGGCGGGCCCTGCGCGCGCTCGCGCTGCTGCGCCTCTGGGAGCGCAGAGCGGGTGGTGCGATCAGCGCGGCGTGGCGAGCGCTCGTCGTCGTGATGACCGCGTCGCGGGATCAGCAGCACGTCGAGGAGCAGCTGAAGGCGATGCGGTCATCCGATGATCGCCGCTCCCGGCTGATGGCCGAGATGCTGTTGGCGCACTTCTCGGAGAACCAGGGCGATCCCGACGAGGCGCTGATCGCGGCGCAGGCGGCGTGGAGTCTCGCGAACGACAGCGGTGAGCGCTGGGCGGCGGCCACCGCCGCGGATGCAGCCGCGCAACTGGCGAGTCAGTCCGCACGCCCGGCGGAGGCGCTGATGTGGCTCGACCGCGCGGCGGCGATCTTCGCGGAGTTCGACGCGGTCGACGCGCTGCGGCAGCAGAAGTGGGTGCGCGGCGCGGCGTTGCTGGCACTCGGCCGGATCGAGGAGTCGGATGCGCTGTTCCGCAGTCTCGTGGCCAGCCGCGAGCTCAGCCAGGACGGGCTCGAGCTGGCGTCCATCGGCTGGTACGGGCTCGGTGCGGTCCACCTGCAGGCGGGCGAGCAGACCGAGGCCTTCGACGCCTTCGCACGGGGGCTCGCGCACTTCTCCTCGCCCTCGCAGCGGCGCTCGCCGTGGTTTCTCATGGCGATCGCGGGCTACGTCAGCGCGCGTTCCCGGGTGCCGGGCGCCGACCCCGCCGACCTCGCGCGATGGGTCCGCCGGATGCGCGGCCGGATGATCGCCGGCTGGCGGATGCGTCCGGAGCTCACCGACAGCCCCGTGCTCGGCACCGTGCTGGTCGGATGGGCGGCGTGGGCGCTGCAGGATCCGGCGTTGCGCGATCGCGCGGTCGAGGCCTTGGGCGTCGCCGAGGCGCTCGGCGCGCGGCAGGATCTGCCGACCCTGCGCCTGGACGGGCATTTCGCCGAGGCGACGCGAATCTGCGGGCGGGCCGCCGTTGAGGCCGCGCGCCATGCGGCGAGGGAGCTGTCGCTCTCCGGCCGCGTCGATCGGGCGTTCGCCCTGCTGCGCGGGCGCTGAGCACGACGACGGGGCGTCCTCTTCGGAGGACGCCCCGTCGTGCCGGATCCGGGATCAGGCCTTGCGCATATACGCCTTGACGGTGAGCGGGGCGAACACGGCCACGATCACGGCGGCGCCGAGCAGCGACATCCACAGATCGACGCCCACCGTGCCGCTGTCGGCGAGGTTGCGCACCGCGGTGACCAGGTGGGAGACCGGGTTGATGTTCACGAACCACTGCAGCCAGCCCGGCATGGTGTCCACCGGCACGAACGCGTTGGAGAGGAACGTGAGCGGGAACAGGATGATCATCGAGATCCCCTGGACGCTCGACGCGGTGCGGGCGATGACGCCGGCGAAGGCGAAGATCCAACTGATCGCCCAGGCGCACACGATCACGAGCACGGCCGCCGCGATCACGGCGCCGACCCCGCCGGCAGGACGGTAGCCCATCAGGAAGCCCATCACGAACGTCAGGACCGTGGCGATGCCGTAGCGGACCGTGTCCGCCAGCAGCGCTCCGGAGAGGGGCGCGATGCGCGCGATGGGCAGGGAGCGGAACCGGTCGAACACGCCCTTGTCCATGTCCTCGCGCAATTGGACTCCCGTCACGACCGACGTGGTGATCACGGTCTGCACGAGGATCCCGGGGATGATCACCGGGAGGTAGTTCGAGACGTTGCCGGAGATCGCGCCGCCGAAGATGTACGTGAACATCAGGGTGAACAGGATCGGCTGCACGGTCACGTCGAACAGCTGCTCCGGCGTCCGCCGGATCTTGATCAGACCGCGGGCGGCCATGGTGAGGGTGTTGCGCAGGGTCAGGGACAGGCTCGCGCGCGGGCTCAGCCGGCGCTCGGCCGCGGGGACGATACGGCCGGCGGTGGGGGCGAGGGCGGTCATGCGCGGACCTCCTGGAACGGTGCGGAGACGGGATCGGCGGCAGGCGCCTCGTCGGCCGTGTGGCCGGTGATCGTGAGGAACACCTCGTCGAGCGTGGGCTTCTGGACGCTCATCTCGGTGAGGCCGATGCCGGCCTCGCGGAACGTGATGAGCAGATCGGCGATGCGGTCGGGATCCGCCATCGGGGCGGTGATCCGGGACGCTTCAGGGGAGAGGACGCCGCGGACGCCGAGGGTCTGCTCGATCGCGCGCAGGGCGTCGTCGGTGTCGGCAGCATCCCGGACGCGCAGCTGCAGCGACGAGGTGCCGACCGAGGCCTTGAGATCGTCGGGGGTGCCCTCGGCGACGACCTTCCCGCGGTCGATCACGGCGATCCGGTCGGCGAGCTGATCGGCCTCGTCGAGGTACTGGGTGGTGAGCAGCACCGTGGATCCGGTGCTGACGAGCTCGCGGATCGTGTCCCACATCTGTCCGCGCGTGCGGGGATCGAGACCGGTGGTGGGCTCATCGAGGAAGATCAGCGGCGGCTGCGCGAGGAGGGATGCGGCGAGGTCGAGTCGGCGTCGCATGCCGCCCGAGAAGTTCTTCAGCGGTCGCTTCGCCGCCTCGGTCAGACCGAAGCGCTCGAGCAGATCGGCGGACTTGGCCCTCGCGGCGGTGCGGCTCAGCCCGAGCAGCCGGGCGAAGATCATGAGATTCTCGGTGGCGGACAGCGTCTCGTCGACCGAGGCGAACTGCCCGGTCACACCGATGAGCTGTCGCACGATGTGCGGCTCGCGTACGACGTCGTGCCCGAACACGCGGCCGGTGCCGCCGTCCGGACGCAGCAGCGTCGCGAGCATGTTGATGGTGGTCGTCTTGCCGGCGCCGTTGGGGCCGAGGACACCGTAGACGGCGCCGGTGCGCACCTGCAGGTCGACGCCGTCGACCGCGCGGTTCGCTCCGAACACCTTCACGAGTCCGTCGGCCTCGAGGGCCCAGTCGGTGGTGGGATTCGTCATGCTCCGAGCATCGGCGGCAGCGCTTTCGGAGCGCTGTCGCGGCGCTGTCGTCGGCTTTCCGGCACGGTCCTGCGGCGCGCGCCGATGCGGACCGCGCGCGGGAGGGCGAGGGCCGCAGCCGTCGGCCGGGACGGCCCGTCGACTTAGGATGGAGGGATGGGATCCCGGATCGGCGTCGTGGTCATGGCCGCGCTTCTCGTGCTGTACATCGCGCTCGTCGGCTGGCGTGCGGTGGTGCTGCTGGGGTCCGGCCAGGCTCTCGGAATCACCATGGGCGTCGCTCTGCTCGTCATGCCGTTGATCGGGGCCTGGGCCCTGGTGCGCGAGCTGCAGTTCGGCCTTGCCGCCGATCGGCTCGGCCGCACGCTGGACGGCGAGGGCGGGATGCCCGAGGCGCCGGAGCACCTGCGCTCGAACGGACGACTCCTTCCCGACGACGCCGACCGCCTGCTCGCAGAGTACGGCTCGGCGGCTGCCGAGGAGCCGGGGGACTGGCGCGCACAGTACCGGCTCGGCGTGGTGCACGATGCGGCGGGGCACCGCAAGGATGCCCGCGCCGCGATCCGCGCGGCGATCCGCCTGGCCAAGTAGCTCCGGCACGCCCGGGGCCCGATATGCGAACGGCCGCATCCCCCGGGGGACGCGGCCGCTCGGCGGGACGGCGAGCCTCAGGCCAGGGTCGCCTCGAGGGTGATCTCGATGCCGGAAAGCGCCGCGGAGACGGGGCAGCCGACCTTGGCCTCCTGCGCGAGGCGCTGGAAGGTCTCCGCGTCGAGGCCGGGCACCGAGGCGTTCACGTTGAGGTGGCTGCCGGTGATGCCGACGCCGGGCTTGAAGGTCACCGACGCGGTGGTGTTTACGCGCTCGGCGGGGGTGCCGTTGCCTGCCAGGGCGTGGGAGAGCGCCATGCTGAAGCAGGACGAGTGCGCGGCGGCGATGAGCTCCTCGGGAGTGGTCGTCGTGTCGGAGCCCTCCGAGCGCGCCTTCCAGTTGATGGGGAACGTGCCCAGGTGCGAGGAGGAGAAGGAGACGGATCCCTCACCCTCGATGAGACTTCCGGTCCACGTGGCTGCGGCTTCGCTGGTGACGGACATGGGGATCCTCCGATCGGGGTGGGTGAGGTGCCAGCCTATCGATCGGCCCGCAGCGGAACCTCGCTTTTCAGGGAAGTCTCGGCGTGCGGCCCAGGATCCCGGCGCGCTGCAGCAGCAGATAGAGCTGGCAGCCGAGGCACAGTCCGAACGCGGCGTTCAGGAAGGCGGCGACGAACGCCATCGCGGTGGCGATCGGCAGCGCCCACGGCACGCCGAGCAGGTGCAGGATCAGGCCGACCGTGACCACGAACAGGCCCACGCCCTGGGCGAATCGAGGCGGACGCGGATCCTCCAGCTCCGCCGGCGGTGCCAGACGGGGACGCACCACGCTGCGGAAGAGCGCGCTCCACGGCTGCGTGCGCGGTGAGAGCACACCCCAGAGGAACAAGGCGGCGATCACCAGGGTGAGCAGGAACGCGGGCTGGGTCGCGCGGTAGGCGAGCACGGATCCTGGCGTGAAGGTATTCGCGAGCGGCTGATAGGCGAACCAGCCGAACTGAGCGGTCGTCGGCTGTGAAGCCTCGACCAGCCCCAGCACGGTCGCGATGAGCAGCAGGGCGGACGTGATCCACGCGGCGAAGCGCGGACCGCGCGGGTCGATACCGGCGGGAGCGGTCATGCGGAGGCCTCCTGGAGGTCGTCGGCGCCGTCGAGCGCCGAGAGCACGGCGGCCCGAGTGGGCACGCCGGTGAAGCGGGATCGGATCCGGCCCTCCGGATCGACGATGAAGGTCGTCGGGGTGGACAGCACCTTGTAGCGCGTGGCGAGGTCGGAGCGGGAGGTGAGGTCCACCTCGGCGTGCACGACACCCTCGCGTTCGGCGGCGACGGATCCGAGCATGCGCCGCACCTGCGGGCAGCGCGCGCAGAACTCGGTGCTGAACTGCACCAGTGTCGCGTGCGCGCCCAGGGGGCGCATGAGATCGGCGGGATCCACGTGCCGGTCGCCGCGCACGGTCACCGCGCGGCCGTCCCGCCCGCGCAGCAGAACGCCGGCGAGCACGGTCGCCGCGAGCAGAGCGGCGACCACGACGAGCGCGATTGGCAGGGACATGGTCCGAGGCTACGTCCGGGAAAGGCGCTGGGGTCGGATATGACGGTTCAAGTCAGCGCCCCGGCTCCCGGAGCCCGTCGGACGGCCCGGCTGTCCGCCGCCGCCGGTACGCTGAAAACCATGAGCGCCGCGATCCCCACGCCGTACGAAGACCTGCTCCGCGACGTGCTGGCCAGCGGCACGCACAAAGACGATCGCACCGGCACGGGCACGACGAGCGTGTTCGGCCGGCAGATCCGCTTCGACCTGTCGCAGGGCTTCCCGCTCATCACCACCAAGCGCGTGCACTTCAAGTCGATCGCGTACGAGCTGCTGTGGTTCCTCCGCGGCGACTCGAACGTGCGCTGGCTGCAGGAGAACGGCGTCACCATCTGGGACGAGTGGGCCGACGCCGACGGCGATCTCGGTCCGGTCTACGGCGTGCAGTGGCGCTCCTGGCCGACGCCGGACGGCGGGCACATCGACCAGCTGCAGCAGGTGATCGACCAGATCCGGAACTCCCCGGACTCCCGCCGCATCATCGTGTCGGCGTGGAACCCGGCCGACATCCCCGACATGGCGCTCGCGCCCTGCCATGCGCTGTTCCAGTTCTACGTGGCGGACGGGAAACTGTCCTGCCAGCTCTACCAGCGCAGCGCCGACCTGTTCCTCGGGGTGCCCTTCAACATCGCCTCGTACGCGCTGCTCACGCTCATGGTCGCGCAGCAGACCGGCCTCGAGCCGGGCGACTTCGTGTGGACCGGTGGAGACTGCCACATCTACGACAACCACGTCGCGCAGGTGCAGGAGCAGCTCACCCGCGAGCCGTATCCGTACCCGACCCTGCGGATCACGCGGAAGCCGGAGTCGATCTTCGACTACGCATACGAGGACTTCGTGGTCGAGGACTATCAGCACCACCCCGCTATCCGCGCGGCGGTCGCGGTATGACTCGAATCGGACTGATCTGGGCCGAGGCGCATGGCGGAGTGATCGGGGCCGGCGGCGCGATGCCGTGGCACGTTCCTGAGGACCTCGCGCACTTCAAGGAGGTCACCCTGGGTGCGCCTGTCGTCATGGGGCGCCGCACCTGGGAGTCGTTGCCGGAGCGGTTCCGCCCGTTGCCCGGCCGCGAGAACATCGTGATCACCCGGCAGGCCGACTGGGCCGCCGACGGCGCCCGCCGCGCGGCGTCGATCGCCGACGCGCTCGCCGGACTCGAGGAGACCTGGGTGATCGGCGGTGGCGAGATCTTCCGCGAGGTGGTCGGCGAGGCCGATCGTCTGGAGGTGACCGAGCTCGATCTGGACGTGCCCGGAGACGCTTTCGCCCCTTCGCGCAAGGGCTTCCGCCTGGTCTCCGAGGGGGAGTGGCAGACCAGCAGGACCGGGATCCGCTTCCGCTTCCTCGGCTACCAGCGCTGACCGCATCGCCCGCTCCCGACAGGAGGATCCGCATGCCCACCGCCCTCATCACCGGCGCCAGCGCCGGAATCGGCGCGGAGTTCGCCCGCCAGCTCGCGGACCGCGGTGCGGACCTGGTGCTGGTCGCCCGTTCGGAGGACGCGCTGCAGGCGCTCGCCGCGGAGCTGGGTGCACGGCACGGCGTCACGGTCGAGGTGCTCGTCGCCGACCTTGCGGTGGAGCAGGACGTCGACCGCGTCGCGCGACGGATCGCGGATACCGGACGCCCCATCGACGTGCTCGTGAACAACGCCGGGTTCGGGCTGCCGCTGCACTTCGCCGACAACGACGTCGCCGACGAGGTGCGCCATCTCCGGGTGCTGGTCGAGGCTCCGATGCGGCTCATGCATGCCGCGCTCGGGGTGATGCGCGGTCGCGGTGGGCGGATCATCAACGTCGCCTCGTCCGCGGGCTTCATCTCGCGGTCGACCTACTCCGCGTGCAAGGCGTGGATCATCGGGTTCAGCCGCTGGGCGAACGACGAATACGCCAGCGACGGCGTCACCGTGACCGCGCTCTGCCCCGGATTCGTGCACACCACTTTCCATGCCCGGATGGGCCTCGCCGCCGGCGAGGAGGGCGTGCCGTCATTCATGTGGCTGGACGCGCCTTATGTCGCGCGCCAGGGCCTTCGTGCCGCGGCCCGTGGCAGGTCGGTGGTGATCCCTTCGTTGCGTTACAAGGCGATGATCGCGGGCTCGAGGCTGGTCCCGCGCTCGCTCACCACGCGCATCGCCCGTCGCGGCCGGATGTGAGCTGGGCCAGGTTCAGGCGAACCGACCCAGCCGGATGCCGGCATAGGCGAGCGCGGCGACGGTCTCGCCGTCGGTGATCCGCCCGTCGGTGATCATCGCCAGCGCCTCGGCGAACGGCACCCACGCGACGTCGTCGATGCCTTCCTCTGCCTGCGTGTGCGCACTGTCGACGGCCTGGCGCAGGTCCCGGGCGAGGAACACATGCTCGGGCGCCACGGTCACGCCGTTGAGTGCGTTCATCGTGCCGATCGGCGTCCACTCCTGCGCCTCGAGCCCGGTCTCCTCGCGCAGCTCGCGTCGTGCGGCGACGAGCGGATCCTCCCCGTCCGTGCCTCCCGCCGGCACCTCGACCGAACGCCCTGTCGTGTACCGGTCGATCGTGACCAGGCACACCCGCTCCTCCTCGTCGAGAGCCACGACGAACACCGCCGGGTTCTTCAGGGCCACCACGCCGTAGATCCCGTCACCGGCGGGGCCGGAGACCTGATCCTCGCGCACCGAGATCCAGCGGTTGTCGTAGACGATGCGCGATTCCCGCGTGTGCCAGGCCATGAGCGCGAGCCTAACGGCCGTCCCCGTAGGCTCGAAGTCATGGGCTGGTTCGGGAAGAAGAAGGATCCGCTGGACGCGAACGACATGCTCCGGCAGTACAACGCTCAGGAGGCGGAGCGTCTGGCCGCCGCCGGGATCGCGCCGGGCACGGGCATCGCCTCGGCCGCGCAACGCTCCACGAGCGGCGTGGGCGCCGCGGAGTTCGTCGTCGAGGACGTCTTCACGATCACCGGACGCGGCCAGGTCGCCACGGGCAAGACCACGACGGGCACGATGCGCGTCGGCGACCGGGTGGCGGTGCGCCGGGGCGCGGCCGAGGTCGGCGTCAGTACGATCACGGGCATCGAGATGTTCCGCAAGAAGGCGACCGAGGCGCCGGAGGGGACCATGGCCGGCCTGCTGCTCAAGCCCGGCGTCGATCTGGCCAGGGGCGACGTCATCCGCGTCTCCGCGACAGCGTGAGCCTCGCCCGAACCATTACGCTGGACGCATGACGCATACGGGCAATCCCTTCGGACAGGTGCTCGTCGCCCTCATCACCCCGATGACGGCCGACGGCGAGGTCGATTGGGCCTCGACCGAGAAGCACATCGACCGCGTCATCAGCGACGGTGCCGACGGCATCGTCGTCACCGGCACGACCGGAGAGACCTCGACGCTCACCGACGCCGAGAAGCTGCGTCTCGTCGAGGTCGGCAAGGACGTATCCGGAGGCCGGGCCAAGATCATCACGGGTGGCGGATCCAACGAGACCGCGCACGCGATCGAGCTGTACAAGGCCAGCGAGAAGCTCGGCGCCGACGGCATCATGATCGTCACGCCGTACTACAACAAGCCCACGCAGGCGGGTATCCTCACGCATTTCCGCCTGGTCGCCGACGCCACCGACCTCCCGGTGATCCTCTACGACATCCCCGGCCGCACCGGCGTGCCGATCAAGTACGAGACGATCCTGCGCCTCGCCAAGCACCCCAACATCCTCGCCGTGAAGGACGCCAAGGGCGACTTCTCCGAGGTCAGCCGCGTGCTCAACCAGACCGACCTCATGTACTTCTCCGGCGACGACTCGAACGTGCTCCCGCACCTCTCGATCGGTGCCACCGGCCTCATCGGCGTCACGGCGAACATCACCTCGGCGCCGTATCGGGCGATCGTCGACGCGGTGAACCGGGGCGACCTCGCCGCGGCTACTGCCGAGCACAAGCGCCTGGAGCCGCTCGTCCGGGCCGCCATGACGCACGTGCCCGGCACCGTGTCGGCGAAGTACATCCTGCACGGCCTCGGCCGCATCACGAGCCCCCGCGTCCGCCTGCCCCTGGTGGGGCCGGAGGAGTGGGAGGCCGCCCTCATCGAGGACGAGCTCGCTCTCGTCAAGGACATCCCGGGTGCGGACTTCTCCGACTTCCGCCCCGACCGCAATGCCGCCGCCGGCGGCGCCCTCCCCAAGGTGCACGGCACGACCCGATGAGGTCATGACCGATGGGCATCGGACCGGAGCGGGACGGATCCGCGCGAAAGGCGCGGGAGGATCCGCTCCGACCCGGCAGGGGAATCACGAACATCGGGCGCGCAGCGCGCCCCGCCTAGGAGGCATCACATGACCATTCCCCTCGCCGAGCCCGAAGCTCTCGCCCCCGGCACCCTCCGCGTCACGCCCCTGGGCGGGCTGGGGGAGATCGGCCGCAACATGACCGTCTTCGAGTACGACGGCAAGCTCCTCGTCGTCGACTGCGGCGTGCTGTTTCCCGAAGAGCACCAGCCCGGCGTCGACCTGATCCTGCCCGACTTCGAGCCCATCAAGGACCGCCTCGACGACATCGTCGGTGTGGTGCTCACGCACGGGCATGAGGACCACATCGGCGCCGTGCCGTATCTGCTGCGGCTCAAGGGCGACATCCCGCTGATCGGCTCCGGACTCACCCTGGCGCTCGTTGAGGCAAAGCTCAAGGAGCACCGGATCCGGCCCTTCACCCTCACGGTGAAGGAGGGCCAGCACGAGAAGGTCGGCCCGTTCGACCTCGAGTTCGTCGCGGTCAACCACTCCATCCCCGACGCCCTGGCGGTGGCGATCCGCACGCCCGCAGGCATGGTGCTCGCCACCGGCGACTTCAAGATGGACCAGTTGCCTCTGGACGGGCGCATCACCGACCTGCGTGCGTTCTCGCGCCTGGGCGAGGAGGGTGTGGACCTGTTCCTCGTCGACTCGACCAACGCCGACGTGCCCGGGTTCACGCCGACCGAGCGCTCCATCGGGCCGGTGCTCGACCAGGTGATCGGCAAGGCGCCGCGCCGCGTCATCGTCGCGAGCTTCTCCAGCCACGTGCACCGCGTGCAGCAGGTCATCGACGCCGCGCACGCGAACGGCCGCCGGGTCGCGTTCCTCGGGCGCTCGATGGTCCGCAACATGACCATCGCGGAGCAGTTGGGCTACCTCAAGGTGCCGGACGGCGTGCTCATCGACTACAAGAAGGCGCGCGACCTTCCCGACGATCAGATCGTCTACATGTCGACCGGATCCCAGGGCGAGCCGATGGCCGTGCTCAGCCGCATGGCGAACCTCGACCACGCGATCGAGCCGGGCCCCGGCGACACGGTGATCCTCGCCTCGAGCCTCATCCCCGGCAACGAGAACGCCGTCTATCGCGTGATCGACGGGCTGACCAAGCTCGGCGCGAACGTCGTGCACAAGGCCAATGCCCGCGTGCACGTCTCGGGCCACGCGGCGGCGGGCGAGCTGATCTACTGCTACAACATCCTCAAGCCGAAGAACGTGCTGCCCGTGCACGGCGAGTACCGGCACCTGATCGCGAACGCGAAGCTCGCGCAGGACACCGGCATCGACGCGGAGCGCACGATCGTCGGCTCCAACGGCACCGTGATCGACCTGAAGGACGGCGTCGCGCGCGTCGCGGGGCAGCTCGACATCGGTTTCGTGTACGTCGACGGCTCCACGGTGGGCGAGATCACCGACGCGGATCTGAAGGACCGGCGCATCCTCGGCGAGGAGGGCTTCGTGTCCGTCATCGTCGTGGTCGACTCCACCACCGGGCGCATCATCTCGGGGCCGGAGATCCACGCGCGCGGCGTGGCGGAGGACGACTCGGTGTTCGAGGATGTCGCGCCGAAGATCGTCGCCGCGCTCAAGGAGGCGGCCGGCAACGGCGTGCGCGACAGCCACGCGCTCTCGCAGATCGTGCGCCGCACGATCGGCCGCTGGGTCAACCAGAAGCTGCGTCGTCGCCCGATGATCGTGCCGCTCGTCATCGAGGCGTGACCGACCCGCATCCTGCGCCTGAATGAGGCCGCAATCCCGCGGAAAGCCGCGTCATTGCGGGCCGATGTCGGTCTGCGGCCGTAGCGTGGACGCATGCCCAGGAGTTCGAATGCGACCAAGAGCGCGGCGGAGAAGCCCTCGCCGCGCAGTCGCTCCACGTCCGGGGCGAAGCCGCGCAGTCAGCCCAAGGCCGCGCCCGCCCCGAGGAAGTATGTCGACGAGCCCGACAAGCCGCCCGTGATGGTGCGCGCCTGGACGGGCCTCGCGCACGGCGTCGGCGGGCTCTTCCGCGCCTTCGGCCTGGAGACGCTGGAGAAGGACCAGCGCCGCGACGGCTTCCCGTTCCTGCTCGTGCTGCTCGCGGTCGCGGGCGCCGTGAACGAGTGGTTCTTCATCGGCAACACGGTCGCGACCAATATCAGCGCCTACTCCGTGGGCGCCCTGATCGGCCGCGCCGCGTTCATCATGCCGGTGCTGCTGCTCCTCCTGGCCGGCTGGCTGTTCCGCCATCCCTCCTCCGTGCACGACAACGGACGGATCGGGATCGGCTTCGGGCTGTTCGTGATCACCCTGGCGGGGTTCTGCCATGTCGCCGGCGGCATGCCGCAGCCGCGACAAGGCATGGTCGCGCTCAGCGCCGCCGGAGGTCTGTTCGGCTGGCTGCTGGGCCAGCCGCTCAGCTACCTGACCTCGATCCCGGCATACATCGTGCTGTCGCTGCTGGCGGCGCTCAGCGTGCTGATCCTCACGAAGACGCCGCCGAACCGCATCGGGCAGCGCCTGGGCGACCTGTACGCGTGGATGTTCGACGCCGAGCGCCCCTCGAAGAACGCCCCCGCCGATGACGCTGCGGCGGTCGACGAGGCGGACAAGGTCGACGACCCGGACGTGCTGCCCTGGTGGCGGCGGAACAAGACGGGCCGCGAAGAGGACCCCGATGGCGGGCTCGGCTCGCAGGATCTCACCGAGCTGCTCACCGCGCAGGACGACACCCCCACCGTCGTGGCGACGCCTGCCTACGATCAGGCTGTCATCAAGGACGACGATCCCTACGACGCGGCCACCGAGGTGCTGACCGACGTGCGCGCCGTCGCGGACTCCCTGGCGGAGCAGCAGAGCACCGCATTGCTCGACGACGGCGACACCGGCGAGCTGGAACTGGCCGGATTCGATGGCTTCGGCACCGATGGTCCCGGCAAGGACGGCCCGCAGGCTCCGGTGGCCCCGTACATCCTGCCCTCGCCCGGCGCGCTCAAGGCGGGCCCGCCGCCGGTGCTGCGCTCCGAGGCCACGGATCGCGTCATCGAGCAGCTCACCAACGTGCTCAGCCAGTTCAACGTGGACGCGAAGGTCACCGGCTTCTCGCGCGGTCCGACAGTGACCCAGTACGAGATCGAGGTAGGACACGGCGTCAAGGTCGAGAAGATCCTGCAGCTGAGCAACAACTTCGCCTACGCGGTCGCGTCGAATGACGTGCGGATCCTCTCGCCCATCCCCGGCAAGAGTGCGATCGGCATCGAGATCCCGAACGCCGACAAGGAGATGGTGGCGCTCGGAGACGTGCTGCGGTCGCCGGCCGCGCAGAAGAGCACGCATCCGATGACGATCGGCGTCGGCAAGGACGTGGGCGGCAGCATCGTCGTCGCGAACCTCGCCAAGATGCCGCATCTGCTCGTGGCCGGATCCACCGGATCCGGAAAGTCGAGCTTCATCAACTCGATGATCACGAGCCTGCTCATGCGCGCCCGCCCGGCCGACGTGCGCATGGTCCTGATCGATCCGAAGCGCGTGGAGCTCACCAGTTACGCCGGCGTTCCGCACCTCATCACGCCCATCATCACGAACCCCAAGAAGGCCGCAGAGGCGCTGCAGTGGGTCGTGAAGGAGATGGACATGCGGTACGACGACCTCGCGTCGTTCGGCTTCCGCCACATCGATGACTTCAACCGTGCCGTGCGCGCGGGCGAGGTCGTGGTGCCCCCGGGCAGCGAGCGCGTGCTCAAGCCTTACCCGTACCTGCTGGTCGTGGTCGACGAGCTCGCGGATCTGATGATGGTCGCACCGCGTGATGTGGAGGACTCGATCGTCCGCATCACCCAGCTCGCCCGCGCGAGCGGCATCCACTTGGTGCTCGCGACCCAGCGTCCGAGCGTCGACGTCGTCACCGGCCTCATCAAGGCCAACGTGCCGTCGCGCCTCGCGTTCGCCGTGACCAGCGTCACCGACAGCCGCGTGATCCTGGACAGCCCCGGTGCCGACAAGCTGATCGGTCAGGGCGACGCGCTGTTCTCGCCGATGGGCTCCTCCAAGCCCTTCCGTCTGCAGGGCGCCTGGGTCGACGAGAGCGAGATCGACGCGGTCGTCAAGCACGTCACAAGCCAGGCCCGTCCGGAGTACCGGCCCGACGTGGCCGAGGCCGTCGAGGGCAAGAAGAAGGAGGTCGATGAGGACATCGGCGACGACCTCGAACTTCTCCTCGCCGCGGCCGAGCTCATCGTCTCCTCGCAGTTCGGCTCGACGTCGATGCTGCAGCGCAAGCTGCGCGTCGGCTTCGCCAAGGCGGGGCGGCTCATGGACCTGCTCGAATCCCGTGAGATCGTCGGCCCTTCCGAGGGGTCCAAAGCCCGTGACGTCCTGGTCACCACCGAGCAGCTGCCCGGGGTGCTGGCCAAGCTGCGCGGCGAGGATCCGCCCTCCGCGCACGCGGCTCCGACCGCCGCCGCGCCCATGCCTGCGGCTGGGGTGCCGCCGCGTCCCGCCGCTCCGGCGCCCGCGGTGTCCTACGGCTCCGATGACCGCTACGGCGAGGATCCGCTCGAGGCGCAGTACCGCGGGCTTCCTGAGGTCGAGGCGGAGACCGATGAGGACGCCTGGGGTCTGACGGGGCGCGACTGATGGCGATCCCGCGGCAGCTGCCGAACGCGATCACCGTCGCGCGCATCCCTCTCGCCGTCGTCTTCTTCGTGCTCCTGCTGCTCGGCGGGACGAATGGAATCACGCAGCCCGTGCTGCGGTGGGTCGCGGCGGGGCTGTTCATCCTGGCGATCTCGACCGACTGGGTGGACGGCTACCTCGCCCGCAGATACGACCTGGTCAGCGATTTCGGCAAGCTCTGGGATCCGATCGCCGACAAGCTGCTCACCGGAGCGGGCTTCATCGGTCTCGCGATCCTCGGCGAGGTGTGGTGGTGGCTGGTGCTCGTCATCCTGGTGCGGGAGTGGGGCATCACCGTGCACCGCTTCATGATCGTCAAGGAGCACGTCGTCGCCGCCGCATGGATGGGCAAGATCAAGACGACGGTGCAGGCCGTCGCGCTGTCCTGGGCGCTGCTGCCGCTGCATGTCTGGATCGGACTGCCGGCGTGGTCGATCACGACCACCGTGCTGATGGTGATCGCGCTCATCCTGACGATCCTGAGCGGCATCGACTACGTCGTGGCGCAGGTGCGCGGATCGCGCACGGACCGGGGCTCGGTGTCCTGATGTCCGATGCGACGGGTCGCGCCGCGGCCGCCGTGCTCGATGCGCTGCGTGAGCGCGGGATGACGCTGGCCGTCGCCGAGTCGCTCACCGGCGGGGCTCTGTCCGCGGCGCTCGTGGCGACCCCGGGAGCATCGGACGCGCTCAACGGCGCGGTCGTCGCCTACGCCACGCCGATCAAGTCCTCCGTGCTGGGAGTGGATCCGGTCCTGCTCGCCGCACACGGTCCCGTGGATCCGGAGGTGGCTCAGCAGATGGCGGCAGGCGTCCGCACCGCATTGGCCGTGGATGGGCGCGCAGCGGACGTGGGCGTCTCGACGACCGGTGTCGCCGGGCCCACGCCGCAGGGCGGCAAGCCGGTCGGTACGGTGCACGTCGGAGTGAGTGTCGGGGAGCGTGCGACCAGCCGGGCGTTCCGTTTCGGGGGAGATCGATCCGCGATCCGCGCGGCCGCGGTGCAGGCGGCTCTGGAACTGCTCCTCGACGTGGTGACCGGGACGGGAATCGATGCCGCCGCGCCCGGTCGGGATGACCGGGAATAGAGTGCTTCTCGACGAAGTTGAGTCGAGTGTGCTCACATTCAACGCACAGAACGAAACAGTAGTGTCGAACCTGACAGGTCGGGTTAGACTGACCATCCGGTCCGGCGCTTGGGGCCGGGCGATGGGGGAGAGGAGGTCCCGATGATTCTCGTACGACAGGAGATCGGTGACGTGCTGCGGGACTTCCGTCTGCAGAAGGGGCGCACGCTCCGCCAGGTCGCGGGCAAGGCGTCCGTCGCGCTCGGATACCTCAGCGAGGTCGAGCGCGGACAGAAGGAGGCCTCCAGCGAGATCCTCGCCTCGGTGGCCGAAGCGCTCGACGTGCCCATCTCCACCATCATGCGCGAGGTCGGCGACAGGATCGCCGAGCTCGAGGGCCTGCAGGTCATCCCCGACGTCGTCCCCGACGAACTGGTGGCCTCGGTCGAGTCCGAGCTGTCGCTGCGCTGACGGGATGCGACGCAGCGAGTTCCTCCGGGCGGTCGATGCCGAGTTCGGATCCCGTGGCGGCGCCCTCGTCGAGGACCTCGTGCTGAGGGCCGTCGGCGGTCGTACCGCCGCTCAGGCTCTGGAAGCCGGCGCCCCCCCGCGGGATGTGTGGCTGGCGCTGTGCGCGGAGATGGACGTGCCTGAATCGCGCCGATACGGCGCGGGTCGGCTCGAGCCCCGGCGGCGCTGACTCCGGTCGGATCCGGCCGCGTGGTGTTCGATCCATTCCTCGTTCTCCTCGGCGTGTCGTCGAAGACATGTTCGAGATGCGCGTATCGTCCTGCACAGATGATCTCGTGAGCAGGTTCTGCACGGTTCCCGCGGACTCCGACTGAATGTCGGTGGCTCCTCCTAGCGTGTTGGACATGACCACGAGGTCATACGCCTTGTCGGAGAGCTCGCCCCACCCGGGGCGGCCGCGACAGCCTACAGGCGGCAGTTCACGACACGAAGGAGCACCCCATGCCCTCTCCCGCAGACCGCGAGAAGTCCCTCGAGACCGCCCTCGCCCAGATCGACAAGCAGTTCGGAAAGGGCTCGGTCATGCGGCTGGGCAGCGATGAGCGCGCTCCCGTGGCGGTCATCCCCACCGGATCCATCGCGCTCGACGTCGCGCTCGGCGTCGGCGGACTGCCGAGGGGGCGCATCGTCGAGATCTACGGCCCGGAGTCCTCGGGTAAGACCACGCTGACCCTGCACGCGATCGCCAACGCCCAGCGTGCCGGCGGCATCGCCGCTTTCGTGGACGCGGAGCACGCCCTCGACCCCGAGTACGCCAAGAAGCTCGGCGTCGACATCGACGCGCTGCTCGTCTCCCAGCCCGACACCGGTGAGCAGGCGCTCGAGATCGCGGACATGCTGGTGCGCTCGGGGGCCATCGATCTCATCGTCATCGACTCCGTGGCCGCTCTCGTGCCGCGTGCGGAGATCGAGGGCGAGATGGGCGACTCGCACGTCGGCCTGCAGGCGCGACTGATGTCCCAGGCGCTGCGCAAGCTCACGGGTGGCCTGAACCAGACCAACACCACGATGATCTTCATCAACCAGCTGCGCGAGAAGATCGGCGTGTTCTTCGGCTCGCCGGAGACCACCGCGGGCGGCAAGGCGCTGAAGTTCTACGCATCGGTCCGTCTCGACATCCGCCGCATCGAGACGCTGAAGGACGGCACCGAGGCGGTCGGAAACCGCACCAGGGTCAAGGTCGTGAAGAACAAGATGGCCCCGCCGTTCAAGCAGGCCGAGTTCGACATCCTCTACGGCGTCGGCATCTCCCGCGAGGGCAGCCTGATCGACTTCGGCGTGGACCACGGCATCGTGAAGAAGTCCGGCGCCTGGTACACCTACGACGGCGACCAGCTCGGCCAGGGCAAGGAGAACGCTCGCAACTTCCTGCTCAAGAACCCCGACATCGCCGAGACGATCGAGACGCAGATCAAGCAGAAGCTGGGCATCGGTGGTGCAGCGGCCGCTGCTCCGACGGCGTCCGACGAGCTGGCGCAGCGGCGTCCGGCCTGACCGCGAAGCTCGGCGACCGGGGTGATCCGTGAGCGATGAGAGGGGCGGGGCATCGTCCGAGGACGAGCGCCTCGCCCCCGTGATCCCGTTGTTCGGTGGGCGCGGTGCGGGGGCCGACGGAGCACGCCCGCGCCCGGCGAGCTCGACACCCGCCACTCCGCCCACGGCGGCGGAGTGGCGGTCGACCTGGGCGGAGGAATCCGCGGCGGAGCGTCGGGGGCCGAGCTCCCGGCATCCGGCCGCCGCGGCTCTGGCTCCAGGAGAGGCGAGGGCGTCCGAGCGCGCGGCGTTCTCGCCCGACCGACGAGGATTGCGTGCCGTCGGTCGGCACAGCACGGGGGACGCTTCGACCCCGAACGATCCGATCCCCGACGCGAGTGAGCTGCTGGTGCGCAAGCTCCGCTCCAAGCAGCTCTCCAGCAGGGAAGCGCGAGACGTGCTACGAGAGAACGGCGTCCCGGCCGACGAGCGCGAGTTCCTGGTCGAGCAGTTCGAGCAGCGCGGGTATCTCGATGACGCGTCCCTGGCCGAGCTCCTCGTGACCTCGGGGTCTGAGCGCAAGGGACAGGGACGCGTGGCGATCGCCCGCACGCTCAGTCAGCGCGGCATTCCGAGGGAGATCGCCGACGAGGCGCTGTCCGTCCTGGACGACGATGACGCCGAGCGGGCGCTCGACTACGCGCGGTCAAAGGTGGCGGGGCTGCGTCGCTACGACGAGGAGACCGCCGTCCGCCGGCTCGTCGGGCAGCTGTCCCGTCGCGGGTACGGCGGGAGCGTGGCATTGACGGCGGCGCGCACGGCCTGGCGTGAGACGCAGCGCGGTTCGGGCGTCGGGCGGGTGCGGTTCGAAGAGAGCTGAGCCCGGCGGCCGAGCCCCGGGTACGGTGTCGACGCGGGAATCTCCGCGCCGAACGGCGGGGCTCGTTCCCGCCAGGCGAAAGTAGAATGGCAGGCACTATGACCATTCCCCTCTCAGAGCCCACGCTCATCGCGCCCTCCGCCGCGGCGCTCGATGAGGCCGGGCAGCGGCGCACCTATGAGGTGCGCACCTTCGGATGCCAGATGAACGTGCACGACTCCGAGCGTCTGTCGGGCTCGCTGGAGAGTGCCGGCTACGTCCGCGCCGCCGTCGACGACGAGGCGGACATCGTCATCATCAACACCTGCGCGGTGCGCGACAACGCCGCGGGCAAGCTCTATGGCACGCTGGGGCATCTGAAGAGCCGCAAGGACAAGCACGCCGGCATGCAGATCGCCGTCGGCGGCTGCCTGGCGCAGATGGACAAGCAGGCCGTGCTCGACAAGGCGCCCTGGGTCGACGTGGTCTTCGGCACCCACAACATGGGGTCCCTTCCGGGGCTGCTGGAGCGCGCTCGCCACAACGGCGAGGCCGAGCTCGAGATCCTCGAGGCGCTCGAGGTCTTCCCGTCCACGCTGCCGACCCGCCGTGATTCGGCACACAGCGGCTGGGTGTCGATCTCGGTGGGGTGCAACAACACCTGCACCTTCTGCATCGTGCCCAGTCTGCGTGGCAAGGAGAAGGACCGCCGCCCCGGCGACATCCTCAACGAGATCCGCCTGCTCGTCGAGGACGGCGCGATCGAGATCACCCTACTCGGGCAGAACGTGAACTCCTACGGCGTCGAGTTCGGCGACCGCGAGGCGTTCGGCAAACTGCTGCGCGCCGCCGGCGAGATCGAGGGCCTGGAGCGGATCCGCTTCACCAGTCCGCACCCGGCCGCCTTCACCGACGACGTGATCGACGCGATGGCGGAGACGCCGAGCGTCATGCCGCAGCTGCACATGCCGCTGCAGTCCGGCAGCGACCGCATTCTGCGCGCGATGCGCCGTTCCTACCGCAGCGAGAAGTTCCTCGGCATCCTCGACCGCGTCCGCGCCAAGATCCCGAACGCCGCGATCACGACCGACATCATCGTCGGCTTCCCCGGCGAGACCGAGGAGGACTTCGAGGACACGATGCGCGTGGTGGAGCAGGCCCGCTTCGCGAGCGCCTTCACCTTCCAGTACTCGATCCGCGAGGGCACGCCTGCCGCCACCATGGCGGATCAGATCCCCAAGGAGGTCGTGCAGGCGCGATACGACCGCCTCATCGCGCTGCAGGAGCGCATCTCGCTGGAGGAGAACCAGAAGCAGCTCGGCCGCGAGGTCGAGGTCGTGGTCTCCGTGGGCGAGGGCAAGAAGGATGCAGAGACGCACCGGCTCACCGGCCGTGCGCAGGACAACCGCCTGGTGCACTTCGAACTGCCGGAGGGCTCGGAGCGCCCGCGTCCGGGCGACGTCGTGACCGTGACGATCACGCACGCGGCACCCTTTCATCTGCTCGCGGATGCGGTCGACGGCGCGCCGTTGCGGATCCGCCGCACGCGCGGCGGCGATGCCTGGGACCGCACGCAGTCGGAGTCGTGCGCGGTGCCGGCCGCGCCCGCAGCCGCCGGCGGGGCGCCGCGTGCGGTATCGCTGGGGCTGCCGACGCTCCGCGCCGGAGTGTGAACGCACCGGGCGGAGTGTCGGTCCCTGAGCCGGGCGAAGAGTCCGCCGACAGCGCTCCACGTCTGTGGGCGATCGTGGGTGCGACCGGCACGGGTAAGAGCGACCTGTCGCTGGACCTCGCACACGCGCTGGCGGCGTGCGGACGGCGCGCGGAGATCGTCAACGCCGACGCGATGCAGCTCTACCGCGGTATGGACATCGGCACCGCAAAGCTCCCGGTCAGCGAGCGGCGGGGGATCCCGCATCACCTCTTCGACGTGCTCGAGGTCACCGAGGACGCGGCGGTGGCCTGGTATCAACCGCATGCGCGCAGCGCGATCGAACAGATCCATTCCGGCGGCGCGGATGCGATCCTCGTCGGCGGATCGGGTCTCTACGTCTCCAGCGTGCTGTACGACTTCCGCTTCCCGCCGCGGGATGACGCGCTGCGTGCGCGCCTCGAGGCGGAACTGGACCAGGACGGTCCTGGCCCGCTGCTCGCGCGGCTGCAGCAGCAGGATCCGGCGACCGCCGCACGGATCGATCCGAAGAACGGCCGCCGCATCGTGCGGGCGCTCGAGGTGCTCGCACAGGGCGAGCGCACCCACGGCGCCGCGCTGCCCGAGCAGCCGCTGCTGTGGCGTCCGCGCACGCGCGTGCTGGCGCTGGGCGTCGAGCGGGTATCGCTGGTCGAGCGCCTGGACCGCCGTGTGGAGCGGATGTGGGAGCAGGGCATGCTGGCCGAGGTGGAGCGCCTGCGAGGCGACGGGCTCGAGCAGGGCACGACGGCACGGCGTGCGATCGGCTACGCGCAGGCGCTGGCCCAGCTGGCCGGCGTGCTCACGCAGGACGAGGCGATCGCCGAGACCCAGGCGCTGACCCGTCGGTACGCGCGGCGCCAGGTGTCCTGGTTCCGGCGATACGCCGAGGCGGAGTGGGTCGACGCGCTCGCGCCGATCGACGTGCAGGCCATCGTGGAGGAACGAGCATGACCATCGGGTTCACGATCAGGACCTTCGACCGGCGCGACACCGATGCTGTCGTCGCCCTCTGGGAGGACGCGGGGCTGACCCGCCCGTGGAACGACCCCCGCGCCGACATCGAGCGCAAGCTCGCAGTGCAGCCCGAACTCTTCCTCGTCGCCGAGGAACCAGTCGCGGACGGTGCTGGAACGGGCCCGGATGACACCAGACGGATCGTCGGATCCGTGATGGCGGGCTACGACGGGCACCGCGGCTGGCTGTACTACCTCGCCAGCGTCTCGGACCGGCGCGGTGCCGGCATCGGGCGCGCGCTCGTCGCCGAGGCCGAGCGGCTCCTGCTCGCCATGGGGTGCCCCAAGGTGCAGCTGATGGTGCGGGCCGGCAACGAGCAGGTGCTCGGCTTCTACGACGCGCTCGGCTATGAGCGCTTCGAGGTCGGCAACACGGGTAAGCGCCTCATCCACGACATCTGATCGGGCCGCGGACCGAATCCGGCTCGCGGCCGTCACACCGGCAGCAGCCCTCGCCGGGACGCCGCGGCGACCGCGCGCCCACGGGTGGGCTCGCCGAGTTTGCGGAGCACCGCGGCGACGTGGTGCTCCACGGTGCGCCGGGACAGGATCAGGCGCTCGGCGATCTCCGGGGTCGACAGGCCCTCACCGAGAAGACCGAGCACTTCGAGTTCGCGCGCCGTCAGCTGGGCGGGGTTGCCGCGAGCCTGCGCGCGGGGACGGCGCGGGAGCGCGAGCCCGTGTGCATGCCGGGTGCGCAGGATCGCCTCGATCGCTGCAACGGCGCCGAGCTGATCGAGTGCGCGCACAGCGTGGTCGACGACGGCGACGTCCGGATCGAGCATCGCCGCGTACGCGGCCCAGATGGGGCAGCCCCGGTCCGTCCAGGCCTGCACCGCCCGCGGATCGCCGGTCAGCATGAGCGCGAACGGCTCCGCCACGCGACCGGCGGCGGCGAAGGGCGCCCCACCGAGCAGGCGCCACCACCCGAGCTCGCCCGTGGCCCATTCCTCGTCGTGGGCGAGAGCGAGCTCCCACGTCGATGCCGTCAGCGCGCCGATGGCCCCTGCGTCGCTCGTGAGCCAGGCGTGCTCGGCGGCGGCGCACACCGCGGGTGCGAGGCGCTGCAGCTCGCCCGCCTCCGCCGCCAGACGCTGGGCGAGCGCCAGCCTCGGCGTCGCGTCGGATCCGCGTCGAGCAAGGACCCGGGCGGCCGCTCCGGCTGCGGGCATGAGGGAGACCGGCGCCGTTCCGGCGTGGTCCAGCAGCGGATCGGCGGAGGCCAGCGCTTCGTCGAAGCGGCCTTCGTCGGCGAGCGCGAGGCTGAGGCATGCCGTCATGTATCCGGCCCACGAGTCGAGGTCACGGTCCTCGCAGAACGCGATCCCGGCACTCAGGAACACATGCGCATCGGCGAGGCGCTTCTGCAGCACCGCTGAGGAGCCGAGATTGGTGTACGCCCTCGCCACATGCTCGGGAAGGTCGGCGGCTCGGGCGATGTCGAGACTGCGGGTCAGATCCCGCTGACCCTGCTCCACCCGGCCGGACTGGAGTTCGGCGGTGCCGAGGTTGTTGAGCGCGTGACTCTCGATGTCAGGACTGCCCAGAGCGCGAGCGAGTTCGAGCGCCTTGCGCCCCCAGTGCTCGACCTCCTCGGGTTCCTCGGCGAGCATGCGCAGCTGGGCGTAGTTGCTGTACGCCCAGGCCAGCTCCACACCCGGTGCCAGTTGCTCCAGGGTGGTGACGGCTCGCAGGCCGTAGCGTTGCGCATCGTTCCCGTGCCCGGAGAACCAGGAGAGGCGTGAGAGCCACCGCTCGTCGTCGCCGAGCCGCAGGGCGTCGCCGATGACCTCGTGCAGTTCGAGCGCCTGCTGTCGTGCGGTGAGCGCCTCCGGCAGCTGGTCGGTCAGATAGCACTCGTAGGAAAGCGCGACGAACAGTTCCGCCCGTTCGGTGGCGCTGATGCAGTGCCGCACGGCGAGGCGGTAATGCTCCGCCGCCTCCCGGTGCGCGCTGCCGCGTGCAGCCTTCTCCGCGGCGGCGACGGCATGCGCCATCGCGGCGGCCTCGTCGCCGCAGCCCGCCGCGTGGTGTGCGAGGGTGCGGTGGTCCTCGGGGGTCCGTTCGGCCAGGGCACGCAGCGCTCGTCCGTGCAGCTGCCGACGGCGCACGGCCGACAGACTCTGCTCGACCGCCTCGCGTGCGAGTTCGTGACGGAACCCCAGGGATCCGCCGACCTCGATGAGTACGCCCGCATCCGTGCACTCGTCGACGGCGTCCAGCGCTTGCCCGCTGATGCGCGCGAGCAGCTCGGCATCGGCGCCCGCCCCCAGGATCGCCGCGGCCGCTGCCACGTCCTGGGCGGCAGGAGTCAGCCGGGAGACGCGGGCGAGGATCGCGTCGCTGACCGTGGCGGGAAGCGCAACGCCTCCGATCGCCAGGCTCTCGGTCACGAAGAACGCGTTCCCTCCGGTGCGCAGGTGGAGGGCGGTCGGATCCACCGCGTCGCCGGACTCCGAGATGAGTCGTGCCACGCCGTCGACGGTCAGCGGCGGTACGAGCAGCCGGCGCACCTCGGCGGTTGTGGCGAGATCGCCGAGCAGCGCGGTGAGCGGGTGACGGGCGGTGATCTCGTCGTGCCGATAGGTCGCCACCACGAGGACGGGAGACGTCTCGATGCGGCGAGCGAGATACCGGACCGCGTCCAAGGTCGCCTCATCCGCCCAATGCAGATCCTCGAGCACGAGCAGGGCGGGGGCCGCCGCGATCAGATCCCTGAGTTCGCGGAACAGTCGGATCCGGTCCCCGCCGGCGGTGACGGATGCGGCGATCTCCGGTATCGCGTCCTGGAAGGCACCGAGCGCGCCCGGTGTCGTGACGTTGTCCGCACCGCCGATCCGCACACGGCAGCGCGGGCGCGCCAACCGGGCGAGCGACCGCACCAATGCGGTCTTGCCGACTCCGGCCTCGCCGCCCAGGAAGATGACACGGCCGGTTCCCGCGAGCGCGTCGTCGAGATCGGTGACGAGCTCGGCCAGGAGGGCATCCCGTTCGACGAGCACGTCTCCATTCAACCGCTCAGACACCCTCGTTGACGAGATGGATCTCGTCGGCGACGAGACCGTGCGCCTCGCGGTGCACCGTGTTCGCGGCCTCCGCATCGGGGGCGTCGACGAGGCAGAAGATCTTGCCCGCGGACTCATCGACCCAGTACCGCAGGTAGTGCACGCCATGCTGATCCTGCGTGGCCAGATCCGCGGCATGCGCTGCGGCGACGTCGGCCATCGCCACCGGGCCGTCGAGCGTGTGAACATCCATGAAGAGCGCCATGAGCGTTTCCTTCCTTGAGGGCGCGGAGCTGTTCCGCTCTTCGATTCCATCGCTCGACGGCGCATCCGGAATCGGGGAACTCACCCATCTTCCGGCGGGCGATCGAGCGGGATTCTGCTCAGAGCGGATCCGGTCGCGTCCGCGCAGGAGCCGTGCCTAGCATGGCGCCATGACCGCGACCACTGACCCCTTCCGCACTGCTCGCACCACCGCGCACGGGCCGCGCACCAGCCCGGGCGGCGAACCCGAGCGGCTCTGGCGGAGCGTTGTGGGGGAGCTGCTGCGCGACGCCCGCACGGATCGCGGCGAGACGCTCGCCGAGACGGCGCAGCGTGCGGGCGTCTCGCCGCAGTACCTGTCGGAGATGGAGCGCGGACGCAAGGAGGCATCCAGCGAGATGCTCGCCGCGGTGTCCGGTGCTCTCGATCTCACCCTCCTCGATCTCACCCTCGGCGTCGCCGAGCGGATCACGATCGGCTCGGCGGCGCCGATCCGGCAGCCCGCTCAGCCCGCGCGCGCCGCCTACGCGCTGGCCGCCTGAGCGTCTCCCGCTCCGGCGGGGAGCGCGCTCGGGGGAGCCTGCGTCACGACCTGATCCACGAGTCCGTACTCCCGAGCGGCCTCCGCGGTGAGCACGAGGTCCCGATCCGTGTCGGTGCGCAGTCGCTCGGCGCTCTGCCCCGAGTGCGCGACGAGGATCTGCTCCAGGCTGTCGCGCACGCGCACGACCTCGTCGGCCTGCAGGATGAGGTCGGGGATCGTGCCGCGGCCCTGCGCGGCGGGCTGATGCAGGATCACCCTGGCGTGCGGGAGCGCGGCGCGCTTGCCCGCGGCACCGGCCGCCAGCAGGACCGCACCGACCGAGACGGCCTGCCCGATGCAGAACGTCGCCACATCTGAGCGGATGAAGCGCATGGTGTCGTAGACGGCGAGCATGGCGCTGGGATCGCCGCCCTCGCAGTTGATGTAGAGCTGGATGTCCCTGTCGCTGCCGGTGGCGTCGAGATGCAGCAGCTGTGCCACGAGAACGTTGGCGACGTCGGCATCCAGCGGCGTCCCGAGATAGATCACCCGCTCGGCGAGCAGATGCGAGTAGACGTCCAGGACGCGATCGCCGCGGGACGAGGTCGCGATGACGTTGGGGACGAGGAACGAGGCCATGTCAGGCTCCTTCTGCGGTCAGGCCGATGCTCCGGCGAGTGGGACGAGGAAGTACTGCGGCAAAGTCCGTGGTGATCTCGTCGATGAATCCGTAGGCGAGCGCCTCCTCGGCGCTGTACCAGCGGTCGTGCAGCGAGTCCTCGAAGACGCGCTCGATGCTCTGCCCGGTGTCGTCGGCGACGAGACCGAGCACGGTGTCGCGCGTGTGCCGCAGATCCGCCGCCTGCAGCGCGACATCGACGGCGGTTCCGCCGATGCCCGCAGATCCCTGATGCAGCAGGATCCGGCTGTGCGGCAGCGCACGGCGCTTGCCCTTCGTCCCGGCCGAGAGCAGGAACTGACCGGCGCTGCAGGCGAGCCCGAAGGCGATCGTGGCGACGTCGCACGGCACGGTGCGCATGAGGTCGCGGATCGCGAGCATCGCGGGCACGGAGCCGCCGGGGGAGTGGATCCAGAGCGTGATGTCGGCGTCCGGATCCTCGGCGGCCAGGGCGAGCAATTGGGTCATCAGCAGCACGCCGTTGTCGTCGTCGAGCGCGCCGTCGAGTACGAGCACCCGGCGCGCGAACAGCATCCGCCGCGTGTCGGCGTCGAAGAGGTTGCGGGGCATGTCATCGGTCATGACCTCAGCGTGCGGCGACGTGCGAGGGCGGCGCCAGCAGATCTGCCGGGAGCGGATCTGCTCCCGGCAGAGCGGGCGGAACCGCGCCTCCGAGCGGGCGGAACCGCCGCGGGGAGGGTGCCGTCCGCGCAGTGGCCGCAGAAGCGCCGCCCCTAGAATCGAGGCATGGTCGCATTCACCAAGGGGCATGGCACGGGCAACGATTTCGTCATCATCGCCGACCCCGACGGTGCGCTGGAGTTCGGGGCCGACCAGGTCGCCGCCCTGTGCGACCGCCACTTCGGCATCGGCGCGGACGGCCTGCTGCGCGTGGTGCGCTCCGCCGCGCTCCCCGAGGGGACCGCCGCGCTCGCAGAGGACCCGGCCGCGCAGTGGTTCATGGACTACCGCAACGCCGATGGGTCCATCGCCGAGATGTGCGGCAACGGAGTCAGGGTGTTCGCGCACTACCTTCTCCGCACCGGCCTCGCGGAGCTCGCCGAGGGCGAAGCGCTTTCCATCGGCACGCGCGCCGGTGTACGCGAGGTCACGCGCAGCGCGGAGGGCTACCGGGTCGACATCGGCGGGTGGCGGCTCTCCGGCCATGATCCGCTGGCGCGTGCGACGGGCTTGAGCGTTCCGCGTCCGGGCCTCGGCATCGACGTCGGCAACCCGCACGTGGTCGTGGCGATCGCCTCCGACGCGGAGCTGGACGGCCTCGAGCTCACGAACGGCCCGGAGCTCGCTCCGATGCCCGAGCACGGCGCGAACGTCGAATTCGTCGTGCCGGCGGAACCGCTGGTGCAGGACGGCATCGGCCGGGTGCGCATGCGCGTGTTCGAACGCGGCGTGGGGGAGACCCTCAGTTGCGGAACCGGCGTGGTGGCGACCGCTCTCGCGGTGCGGCACTGGGCCGGCGCGGGCGCTCCCGACGAGTGGCTCGTGGAAGCTCCGGGCGGAACGCTCCGGGTGACGATGGCACCGGGAGCGGGGGGCGAGCACGCGTTCCTGTCCGGACCCGCCCAGCTCGCCTTCTCCGGCGAGATCGAACTCGTCTGATCGAGCTAGTTCGCCGTCAGGGACCGCGTATCCGGTCCCTGAGCCCGTCGAAGGGCCCGGATCCATGGGTCGGACGCTTCGACAGGCGCAGCGGCCGGTGCCTGGGCTAGGGCAGCTCGATGGCTTCGGTGCGCGGCGTGCCGTGCCGGCGCACCTTCAGCACGCGGAAGCCGCGGCCGGTCGTCGCGCGGTAGACGCTGTATCCGTCGGCGAACGTGGTCGCCAGCCAGCGCTGCAGCGAATCCGCTCCGAGGTTGCGGCTCACCACGAACCAACCGTCGGCGCGCTCGTCCAGACGCGGAACCCACCGCTCCAGCAGATCGTGCAACTCGCTCTTGCCGACCCGGATGGGCGGGTTGGAGCGGATGGTGCGGAAGCTCACGTCGGCGGGAACATCGTCGGGTGTGACGGCGTTGACATTGTCGAGGCCGAGTTCCGCCGCGTTGCGACGGACCAGGTCGAGCGCCCGCTCGTTCACGTCCACGGCCCACACGGTCGCGTGCGGCGCGGCGAGAGCGAGCGACAACGAGATCGGACCCCAGCCGCACCCGAGATCGAGCAGATGCCCGCCGGGAGGCGGAGGCGGAGTGTTCGCGAGGAGCACGGAGGTGCCGACGTCCACGTGATCGGGGCTGAAGACTCCGGCCGCGGTGGTGAGTTCGATCTCCTTGCCCGCGAGGGTCACCCTGATCCTGCGGAGGTTCTCGGGGCTGGCGGGGGCCGCAGTGAAGTAGTGGTCCGAGCCCATGGAGCGAGCGTAGCGGACACTCACAGCTAAAGTTAAGGCGCCCGTCTGAATCGGCGGGCACGAGAAAGGTGCGGATGACGCAGTCCACGACACAAGACGAGCACGGCGACGCGGTCGAGCGCGTCCTGGCATCAGCGGAGCGACGGGCGGAATCGCACGTCTTCGGATCCGCACAGGCGCTGCAGGACACGGCCACCGCCGGCTACACCTCCGCCGACGGCGAGCAGTGGGAGGTGGAGGACCGGCACGCGCTGCGGCGCGTGGCAGGCCTGAGCACCGAACTCGAGGACGTCACCGAGGTCGAGTACCGCCAGCTCCGACTGGAGAACGTGGTGCTGGTCGGCGTGTATCCGCAGGGCGCGCAGGAGGACGCCGAGAACTCTCTGCGCGAGCTCGCCGCGCTCGCCGAGACTGCCGGTGCCGTCGTGCTGGACGGCCTGCTGCAGCGTCGGCCGCACCCGGATCCCGCCACCTACCTGGGTCGTGGCAAGGCCCAGGAGCTCAAGGACATCGTGGCCGCGGTCGGCGCCGACACGGTGATCGCCGACACGGAGCTCGCGTCCTCCCAGCGGCGTGCCCTCGAGGACGTCGTCAAGGTGAAGGTCATCGACCGCACCACGGTGATCCTCGATATCTTCAGCCAGCACGCCAAGAGCCGCGAAGGGCGCGCGCAGGTCGAACTCGCGCAGCTCGAGTACCTCCTGCCGCGGCTGCGCGGTTGGGGCGAGTCGATGAGCCGTCAGGCCGGTGGCCAGGTCGGCGCCGGCGGCGCGGGCATGGGCTCGCGCGGGCCTGGTGAGACGAAGATCGAACTCGACCGCCGCCGCATCCGCACCCGCATGGCGATGCTGCGCAAGCAGATCCGCGATTTCAAGCCTGCCCGCGAGGCCAAGCGCGCCGAGCGCAAGCGCCACACGATCCCCTCTGTGGCGATCGCGGGGTACACGAACGCCGGCAAGTCCAGCCTGCTCAACGCGCTCACCAGTGCGGGCGTGCTCGTCGAGAACGCCCTGTTCGCGACGCTGGACGCCACCGTGCGCCGCTCGGAGACGACGGACGGCCGCGTCTACACGCTCACCGACACCGTCGGCTTCGTGCGCAACCTGCCGCACCAGCTCGTGGAGGCGTTCCGCTCGACCCTCGAAGAGGTCGCCGACGCGGACGTCATCGTTCACGTCGTCGATGGATCCCACCCGGATCCGGCCGGGCAGATCAAGACGGTGCGCGACGTGATGGGCGACGTGGGAGCGCGCAGCATCCCCGAGATCATCGTGTTCAACAAGGCCGATCTGCTGAGCGACGATGAGCGGATGGTGCTGCGCGGGCTCGTTCCCGGGGCCCATTTCGTGTCATCGCGCAGCGGTGAGGGCATCCCCGAGCTGCGTGCCGCGATCGACGAAGTGCTGCCGAAGCCGGCCGTGGAGGTCCACGCCGTCGTACCGTACGACCGTGGCGATCTTGTCGCGGCCGTGCATGAGAGCGGACTGCTGATCGACGTCGCGCACGAGGAGGCGGGGACCCGCATCCATGCGCACGTCAACGAGAGGCTCGCGGCGGAACTCGCGCCGTTCGCGGTCTGAGGGCGGCGGCCGCGAGCGCTTCCGGGCGATCGAGGTCTTCTCGTCGGAGGGCGCCTTGGGCGGCGGCGGGCGCGGATCTCTGCCAACATATCGGTATGAGACGTACCGTCGCGTTCGCCGCCGCCGCTCTGACAGCGCTCACCGCCCTCGCCTTCGGCGTGCCCGCCTCCGCCGCGACCGGCACGCCCTGGGCCGACTGGGGTGATATGCAGGGGTCCAGCGGCGCGTACTCGGGGCACGTGCAGATCGCCTCGCCGCAGCTGCAGGCCGACTACACCAGCGATTCGCGCGGCGGATCCGTCGGTGTGATCTCCGGTGCCAGCGTCTGGCTGGCCGCATCGACCGACGTCGGGGCGAAGTACGGCAGCAGCCGCGACCAGCAGTATCTGAACCTGCGCCCGCGCGCCGACAACGCCACGTCTCCCTCCGAGACCACCTACACCTTCACTCGACCGACGCCGACCGTCAACTGGACGTTCGTGCTGGGCGACATCGACGCCGACAAGGTGCGGATCACGGCTCTCGGTCCTGACGGGCAGACGCTCACCGCCGCACAGCTCGGTTTCCGCGGCGGGTTCAACTACTGCGCCCCCGGCCTCGCCGGCAAGCCGTCCTGCACGGGCGATGCCGCGGACGTGCCGAGCTGGGACCCCGCCACGACGACGCTCACCGGCAACCCGACCGCCACGGACACGAGCGGGGCGTCCGCCTGGTTCGAACCGAACGCGCCGATCGCCTCCCTGACGTTCGCGTTCACCCGCCGCGCCGGGTTCCCGGTCTACCAGACGTGGTTCGCGGCCATCACGCGCACGATCTCGGGCACCGTGACAGACACGAGCGCCGGTGGGCCCTCGGACGGCACCGTCGTGCGTCTGATCGGATCCGACGGGTCCGTCCTGGGTGAGGCCACGACCTCGACCGATGGCACCTATTCGTTCCCCGATGTGCTGGCCACCGACGGCTATCGCGTGCAGATCGCGCCGCCGACGGGCAAGATCTCCGACGACCCCTCCCGTACGGTCGACGTCTCGAACGCTGACGGGACGGCCGACTTCTCGGTGCGTGACATCGTTCCGGTTCCGGTGTCGGGAACCGCGCGCGACCAGCACGGCAATCCGGTCGCCGGTGCGACAGTGACGCTCGACGGCGGACGCACGGTCGTCACAGCCGCCGACGGCACCTATCTGCTCGACGACGTCCCCGTGGGGATCCACGCGGTCACCATCACCGCACCCGACGGCTATTCGGTGATCTCCTCGCCGAGCCCGTTCACCGTGCCGGGCAACGACGAGACGCCGATCACCGGGAAGGACTTCGTCCTGCAGGAGCTGCCGACGCTGTCGGGCACCGTGACCGCGGCAGGTCACGGAGTCGGCGGAGTGGTCGTCACGGCGGACGGTCCGGGCGGCACGGCGCAGACCCTGACCGCCGCCGACGGCACCTACTCCTTCCCACGGCTTCCCTCCGGCGACTACACGGTCGCCGTTCAGGCGCCCCAGGGCTATGCCGTCTCCGGCGCCGCGTCCCGCGCAGAGGCGGTCGGGGCGCTGGACGTCACCGACGTCGACTTCGCACTCGCCCGTCTCGGATCCGTCGCGGGTGCGGTCACCGCGCAGGACGGCGGTGCGATCGCGAACGCCACCGTCACGGTGACCGGGCCCGACGGTGCCGTCACGGTCACGACGGACGGCGACGGCGGTTACGCCCTCGGTGACCTTCCGCCGGGGGAATACACGATCGCAGTCACCGTGCCCGACGGATACACCGGCGCCACGCCGGTCAGCCGCTCCGTCACGCTCACGGATGCCGGGGAGCTCATCGAGGGCCAGGACTTCGTCCTGACGCCGGTGGCGGTCACACCGACCCCCACGCCGTCCCCGAGCATCACGCCGACGCCCGCGCCGACGACGGTCCCGGGCGGCACAGGGGCGGGGGCGCTGCCGGCGACTGGAGCGGATCCGTTCCCCGCGCTCGGCGCGGCGCTCGTGCTGCTGCTGGCCGGGGCGATCACCGTGATCGTCGCACGTCGCAGGCGGGCCTGAGTCCGAGACCGCCCGCGAGGCGCGGTCCGTCGCCGCTCAGGCCGCGACGAACCGCGCCTCGACGGTCGCGGAGACGGTGAGGTCATCGCCCTGCAGCTCGAGCCCGGCGCCCGACGGGGGAGCGGCGAATGCGCGCATCGCCTTCGGGGCCATGTCCGCGGCGGTGTGGTCGGTGATCAGGCCGGCATCCGCGATCTCGATCGGCTCGACCCTCGTCAGGCCCAGCGCGGTCGCATAGGCGCCGGCCCGCGTGACCGCCGTTCGCACGGCCTCGGCGGCGACCTCCTGCTCGACGCGTGCTCGCGTCTCAGGAGTGAGGATCCAGGAGGTTCCGGACACGGAGACGCCGTCCCAGGCGGACACCTCGGCCACCCACGTGGAGAGCTCGGCGAAGTCGGTGAAGGTGGCCGCGAAGTCGACCGAGGCGTGGTGCACGAGCGCGAGCCGCGTGCCGTCATTGCTCCAGGGGCGCTCCGAGCGCACGGCGAGCCGGCGGCTCGACCACGACTCGACGGCGCCGGATCCCTCGCGCGCGACGATGCTCGCACGGACCGGGTCGGCCAGTGCCAGAGTCCGGGAGACGACCGCCTCGCGGTCGGGCCCGTCCAGTGCGACGGACAGGGTGACGATGGCGCGCTCGGGCGCGATCCGCACCTCATGCTCGCCGCGGACGGTGATGACGACCTCGCTCATGCCGCGACTCTACGGCACGGCCCCATCTCGCCGTCTTGGAGAGACCAACACGACGCCGCCCCCCCGTGGCGGGTGTGATGCCCGCCTGCCCTTCACGCCACCTCGGTGCGCGCGTAGACTTCGGCCACCGCGGCGCAGTTCCGCGCCACGGCAAAGAGAACTGCGTGAAGGAGGAAGACCAGATGAAACGACTGGCGATCGCCTGTGCGATCGCGCTGGGGCTCGTTGCAGCGGGATCCAGCGCGGCATATGCAGGCGAGACCAACGGGAACGGAGACCCGACATCCGGACCGTCCCACGCCGCGTCCGAATGCGCCTACTCAGGGCTCGACAGGATGGACTCGGTGGAGAACAACCCTCCGGGCTTCGACGACGACGCCATCGCGGTGCGGGGCAATCAGAGCCCTGGCGGCGTCGACAGGTATCACGGCGTGCAGTCCTACGGGTCGTTCGTGAAAGCCGGCCTGAAGGAGTTCGTGCCGTCACCGGGGGTGGCGTGCAACGGCAGCGGCGGGCACTGATCGCGCGACGCTGTCGTCGCTGATCAGTGGCGGTACCCCGGGAAGGGGCTCGGGGTGCCGCCTTGCGCGACGCTCGGAATGGCGCGAGCGTCTCAATCGTTGTAGCCTGTGATGCTCGGGTGCTTCACGTGCCCGATGGTAATTCCACAGAGTGACAGCGGCTCCTTCGCAAGAAGGACCACGGGGCTGATCGGTTTCGACAGCGCCTGTGAATCCACGAGAAGCGGGCCGAGGATGCAGGGTTATCTCGTCAACGCTCCCTGCAAAACAATAAGTGCCAACGCAAAGCGCACTGACTTCGCCCTCGCTGCGTAAGCGAGCCCGATAGTCCGTCAGGCCGTATGTGATTCCGATACGGATCCTGGCGTCATCTAGGAATCTTGCTGCGTGACGGCGTCTGGACGTCACGTGGGACTCTTCCCAGGCTGGGCTTGTCGACTTAGGTGTCTGTGACAAAGGTCGGAGCCGAGCAGAACGTCTGCACAGACTGCGCCCGGAGAAGGCGTGGAGACTCAGCGTTGGACGGGGGTTCGATTCCCCCCAGCTCCACCACGAGCTCCGCTCGTCAGAACCAAGCCGCTGTCACTGCGAGAAGCCCCTGGGACCCGTGTCTTCGCCACGGACCGCAGGGGCTTCTTCGCGCGCGCCTCAGTTCCGGCGCAGTCGCGCCGCCACGAAACGGCCGCGCAGCGCGCAGGTCGTGCCTGGCCCGAGCAGGGCGGCGTCGAGGCGCGCGAGCGGTCGGTCATCGAGCGTGCTGCTGTCGTCGAGGGCGATCAGCGCCGTCGGACCTCCGGGCCCGGCACTCAACGTCGGAGCGCCGGTGACCTGCACTGTCGAATCCCAGTTGTCCCGGAGCGTCATGACGTTCAGGTCGAGGAATCCGGCCTCGCGCGGTGTCGCGGTGACCTCGTCCTCGCCGTCGAACTCGATGACCTCATCGACCGCCAGCACCGTGTTCCGGCCGTTGATCACCAGGTCGACGGCACCGGGACCGAGTGCGACCTGCCCTCGGTGCACTCCGGGGTAGGCGCTGTACGGCTGCGTGCCGGTGATCTCGGCGATGCTGATCCGCCAGGTCCATGCGTCCGTGGCGTCGGCGTCGTCGAACAGGATCCGGGTGACACCGCGGCCGTTCTTCCACGGGCGCGGAGGGAGGGCGGCGTACTCGACGATCACAACGGTCATGCAGCCGATCGTAGAGGGCGCCGGCGCTCAGTAGCCTGTCACTCAGGTCATCCGCGACACGATGACGTAGACGAGGATCGCGGCCACGATCACGCCACCGACGATCGCCGAGCGGGTCTTCGAGGTCTGCTGGGCGGACGCCTTCTGCTTGCCGCGAGCGCGTCGCACAGCCGCGGAGTCGGCGCCGAGCACGCGCTCCATGGCGGGGATGTTGGTGCGGTAGATCCGCAGCGCCTCGCGGTGCCGTCCGAGCGAGATCAGCGTCTCGGCACGATCGTCGGTGGCGTCGAGCGTGATCGCGTGCTCCGCGCCGACCGTTCGGGCGCCGGTCTCGGCGGCATCGTCGTACGCCGCGAGCGCTTCCGGGAAGCGCTGGGCCTCGGCCAGGCGCCGGCCGAGCCAGATGCGCAGCTGCACGGCCCGCCCGGGGTCGGAGCCGGCGCCGTCGGCGACCTGGATCGCCCGCCGCTGCACGTCGGCCATCTCGTCGACACGTCCCAGATGCGACAGAGCGAGGCTGCGGTCGTTCAGTGCGTCTGCCAGGGCCCACCGGTCGCCGGGCAGCAGCCGCTCGAGCTGCGGCACGATGCGCGCGTAGGCGTCGGCGGCCTCACGGTACGCGCCGAGCCGCTTCGAGCACTCGGCGGCGCCGCGTTCGGCCCGCAGCCAGTCGATTCCGGCGTTCGCGCTCAGCGCGTCGCGGGCGCGGCTGTATTCGACGAGGGCATCGCCGTAGCGACTCTGCCGGGCGAGGTGGTCGGCAAAGCGCAGCGCCGCGAGCCCGGGCGAGGAGGAGGATCCGTCGTCGGACGCGCCCTCTCCCGATGCGAACCCGGCCCTGACCTGGTCGGCCAGCATGTCGCGATCCTGCTGGGCGTCGCCGAGACGGGCGAGGATCCCGTCCAGATCGCGGATGCGGTGCAGCGTCTGCGGATCCGTCTCGCCGAGGACCTCTCGCGTCTCTGCGACGACGCGCTCGGTCAGCTCCCTGGCGCGGGGCAGGTCACCGGCATCGGCGACCGTGCCGGCGAGGGCGGAGAGCGTGCTGAGAGTGTGCGGATCGCGGGCGCCGAGAGCGGCCGTGCGCCGTGCGAGGACCGATTCGAAGCGACGGACCGCCTCGCCGAAGCGGCCGAGGTGCCGTTCCTCCTGCGCACGGTTGTGCAGAGTGATGAGAGTGTCGCGGTGCTCCGTGCCGAGGATGCGCGACTGCAGCCCGTACAGCCGGTCGTAGGTCGCCGCGGCTTCGGCATCGCGGCCGAGCTGGCACGCGGCGAGGGCGAGATTGCCGATGACGCGGGAGGCCTGGGCGGTCTCGGCGGATCCCTCCGCCTCCAACTCGGCCAGGACGGGCCGAAGCAGCGCCTCCGCCTCGGCGGCGCGGTCGCTGCGCAGATACACCGCGGCGAGGTCGATCGCGTGGCCGACATCCCCCGAGGCCTCGTAGAGCGCACGCATCTCGGCGGCGGCCTCGTCGCTGCGTCCCAGATCCTGCAGGGCGAGCGCTCGGGTGTCCCGGAGCTCGGAGATGATCCGCGGGGCCGCGCCATCGTGCTGCGCGATCTCGATGGCGTCGGCGAGCAGCGCCTCGCCCTCCGCGTTGCGTCCGATACCGCGCAGCGTGGCGCCGAGCGCGTACCGGGACTGCGCGAGCCTGGTCGCGGCGGTCTGCCGGTCCTCGGCGGTCGACGCCTCCGCGGCGAGACTCAGCTCCAGTTCCAGCGACCGCTCGAACTCGGCGAGAGCGTCGGATCCACGGCCGGCATCGCGGAGGGCCGAGCCGAAGTCGTCCCGCACGTCGATCTCGCTCCGGCGCCCGGCAGCGCCGAACCCGCGGAGTCGGTCGGCGCCTGCCCGAAGCGCGTCCAGGGCTTCGGGGGAGTGCGGTTCGTGCCATCGGGACAGATCGGTCCATGCGTGTGCGATGTCATTCGCGAGCTGCTGCGGCGCGGCGAGGGACGGATCCGGATCCGCGTCGGCCGTCCGATCCGTGTCTGACCCCGGATCGGCTTCCGCCGCGACGCCGGCGCGCGGCAGCCCCTCGACAGCACGGTCGAGATGCACGCATCGGGCGACGGCTGTGGCGAGCGCGGTCTCGATGAGCGCAGGCGACGGCTCCTGCTCGCGGGCGTCGCGCAGCACGCGGGCGAGGAGGTCGCGCGAGCGCAGCGCGAGCGAGGAGCCCGGCGGGCGATCCGCCGTGTCGTCGACGATCTCACGGGCCTCCGCGATCAGCCCGGGCCACCCTCCTGGGCTGTCCGCGCGATCGAGTTGCACCTCGACCGCCATCATCCGGGAGGTGAGCACCTGGTCGGCGCCCGGGCCGAAGCGCGCGGTCTCCAGCACGGCGATCCGGCGCACCAGTGGCAGCGGATCCTCGGCGATCGCTCCGTCGTGGGCGAGCACTCGCAGTGTGGTGGTGCGGAACTTCATCGCGTCCAGGGTGAGCGCGTCGTCCTCACCGCGTTGCCGCTGCAGCGCCGGGATCAGCAGCGAGAGGTCGGCATCGGCTCCGGACGCGTCGCCCGACCAGTAGCGGGTCCTCGCGCGCCACCACCAGGCGTCGAGCGTGGCAGGCGCGTCCATTCCCAGCAACGCACGGCGCCCGTCCAGCACCTGTCCCCAGAGCAGGGCGGACTGCTCGTCCTCGTCCAGCCGGGAGAGCTCCGTGGCCTTCGCTGCGAGCGCCGTCAAGTGGTTCTCGCTCTGCTCGTCCGCGGCCGCGGCGCGGGCGATGAGCAGGTCGTAGGCATGCAGACCCTCCGCCGGGTTCATCCGGGTGAGCAGCTGGGCGCGCCGGTCCAGCAGCCACAGCACGCGGCCGTGCGCGCCGCCGAGCTCATGCTCGCCCTCGGCGATGAGGGCGTCCAGCGCCGCCACGACGGCGGCGGAGGCCGACGTCTGCCCGACCATCTGCTCGGCGGCGCGGGCGTAGAGGCGGTCGTCGAAGAGCTGCTGGCGGTGCTCCTTCAGAATCGCCTGATCCGCGAGAGCGGTCTCGCAGACCTCTGCGAGCGTGCGGTACAGCTCTCGGGCGTCGTCCTCGCGGCCGAGTTCGTCCAGGCCGTAGGCCAGTCCGCGCAGCGCGCTGCGGTGCGCATCGCCGCCTTCGCCTTCGGTCATCAGCGCTTGGGGGAGCAGTCCGCGGAAGGCGTCGAGGGCCTGGGCGATGCGCACCGGATCCTGGCTCGCGACGTCGGACCACGCGGACTGGAGCGCATCTGCCATCACGCTCTCGACAGTAGAAGGCCGCGGGGTGGCGGGCAACTCGCGATCATCCCCGGGGTTCGATCAGGACCAGGCCCTGCTTCGTATCGGAGACGGTCACCCAGCCCGGGCCGAAGAGATAGGTCATGCCGTAACCGTCTTCGTCCTTGCTGAGCGAGGCGCGCGGATCGGCCGTGATGTACACACCCCGGTCGCTGTCCTCACGGGTCCAGCCCGATGCGATGAGCTGCTCCTGGCGGGCTTTCGCCTCGGCGGAGGAGATCGGCGCCCACCCGTACAGCAGACCGCGGTCGGAGGCGGTGGCCGGATCCGACCACAGGCACTCGATGCCGCCGGGCAGCGCATCCGGCCCGAAGGCGAAGTCGCGCTTCATCGCGGCCCACTCCTGCTTGTGCAGGGCGGCGACGGTGTCCGACGGGATCAGGGTCTCGCAGCTCAGCGCGGCGGGAGGGGTCGCCGGCGCATCCGTCGACGGCTGCGCCGCCGGTTCGGGGACGGTGCTGGTCGCGTCCGGCGTGGGCTTGGCCGTGACGCCGGGGGAGGCGCCGCCGCCGCACGCGGTGGCTGCCGTGAGCACGCCGACAGCGAGCCCCAGCGGCAGCACCACGCGTGCGAGGAGGCGCATCAGGGAGCGGCCGGGCTCTGCAGTCCCGCCGGGTCGGGCTGCGCCACCGACGTGCACAACTGCTCCAGGAACGCCGGGTGCAAGACGCCGTTCGTGGCGAGCGCCGAGCGCCCGGAGAGCGTGGGCGCGCCGTCGAACGCCGTGGCCGTGCCGCCCGCCTCGGCGACGATCGCGAAAGCCGCCGCGATGTCGTACTCCTTGACGCCGAACTCCGCGACCATGTCGATGCGGCCCTCGGCGAGCATCATGTACGAGAACACGTCGCCGTAGGCGCGGTCGCGCCACACGCGCCGGCTCAGGGCGATGAGCGTGTCGAGATGCCCGGCCTCGTCCCACTGGGAGATGCTCTGGAAGCTCACACTCGCGTCATCCAGGTCCGCGACCTCCGACACCCGGATCCGGCGCGGCTCTACGTCGGTCGACGCCCAGGCGCCGAGCCCGGGGGCCGCCCACCAGCGCCGGCCGAGCGCCGGCATGCTGACCACGCCGACCCGGGCCACACCGTCGACGGCGAGGCTGATCATCGTTCCCCACAGGGGCACGCCGCGAAGGAAGTTCGCGGTGCCGTCGATCGGGTCGACGATCCACTGCCGGTGCGTGTCGCCCGAGGTGCCGTACTCCTCACCGAGGATCCCGTCCTCCGGGCGCTCGGCCTGCAGGATCTCCCGGATCGCGCGCTCCGTCGCCAGATCCGCATCCGTGACGTGGGAGCGATCGGCCTTGAGCGACACGTTCAGATCTGCGGCGTCGAAGCGCGGCAGCGACTGCGCGTCGGCGGCATCGGCAAGGCGGAGAGCGAGGTCGAGGTCGCTCTGGAAATCGGCTTCGGCGCGGGTCTCAGACACGTCTTCAGGATACCGGCGGCGAGCGGAGGAACCCTGGGCGAACGCGGCCCAGAGCGCACTCCGGGCGGACGACACGCCAGGGATGCACGCGGACCCGGCCCCGATTTCGCTTCCGTCGGATCCGCTGGTAATGTGATTCCTCGGCCGGGGAACCGGCCAGATACGCACCTCTAGCTCAATCGGCAGAGCAACTGACTCTTAATCAGTGGGTTCTCGGTTCAAGTCCGAGGGGGTGCACGGATAAGCCCCGATTAGATCTCGCCATCTACCGGGGCTTTTCTGCGCTCCAGGGAGCTCGGGGCCCGCACCGAGACGGAGCGGGCTGATCACTCCTGCGGGTTGCCGGCGAGCTCAGGCCGTGAGTACGACACCGCGGCTCGATCCGAGAATGTGTTCTTCCGGGACGAGGATGCCGCCGGACGTGTTCGCGGAGTTCGCGTATGCCTGGATCTTCGCCGGATCGAGCGGCGGGGGAGTCGGTTCTTCGAACGCGAACCGCAGCTCGATGGACGGATGCAGCCAGATCGTGGACCGGCCGAGGGGCTGGCCGCTGTCGTGCATCCACGACAGCGTGAAGCTCTCGTTCCGTCGGAGCTTGGTCGCGATCACGACCTTGAGGTGTGCGAGAGCGACGTCGTCGATCTCGATCGCGTGCTCGGCACTGCCGTAGAAAAGTACGCCCATGAGGGGTCACCCGTTTCGCCTGTTCGTCGCCACGGAAACCCGTGCCAAGAGGCGCGATCCGAGTGATCGCATGTGGGGAACTCCTCTAGAGTCCCACAGATCCGGCGGTGAAGGGGTGGGGTTGACGAGTCGCCCCTTGGGCCGCTAAGCGTCGGTGAGGCGCCTCAGGCCGGGCCGGCTCAGGCTTCGGCGTTCAGCGCATCGACGGCGCGCTGTGCGGCCTCGACAGCCTTCTCGGTCGCCGTCGCACGGTCGGCGGCCTGCGTCCGGCGGTCTGCAGCAGCGGTGGCCTCGGTGCGCGCGGCTACCGCGGCGGCGTGCGCGCGGACCAGGTCGGCCTCGAGGTCGGCGATCCGCGTGTCCAGCTGCGCCGCACGCCCCGAGGCGTCCCGCACATCGCGGTCGGCCGCGCCGAGCTCCCGCGTGGCGCGCACATGAGCCTGCTCGGCATCGTGCAATGCGGCCTGGGCCTTCCGCAGCTCCCGCCGGGCTTTGACCTCGTCCACGGGCTCGGGCGGGGTGGGGCGGCCGGACGGTGCGCCGCCGCGCAGGATCGTGTCGAAGTCGAGGGGGAACTCGGCCGAGGGCTCGAGCTCGTGCACGAGCCGGCCGGATGCGACGGCCGCGGCGGCGGCGGGATCGAAGAATGCGGCCGTGATCGTCTGGCGGACGGCGTCGCGGGTTGCCGTGGTGATGCGTTCGCCGCGCGCTGTCGCCAGGGCGTCGGCTTCGGCGGCGAGCTGTTCGGTCAGCGCACGGCGTTGGCGGGTGAGCTCGGCGAGCGTCACCGCGTCGATGTCAGCCTGCGCCTCCCGCAGCTCGTCGGCCAGCCGGAGGGCCTGGTCGAGCTGCTGCGCTCGTTCGCGGGCGAAGACGTTCACGACCCACGCGGCGACGCTCGGCTTCCGCAGGGCCCGGATCCGATCGGCGACGGCTGCGTCCTCCGCCTCCTTCGCACGGGCGTTCCGCGCGGACACGAAGTCGCCGGGCGGACCCGCGTACAGGTCGGCCGCGATCGCCTCGAGGTCGGTCACGATCGGCTCCGGCGCTCAGACGACCCGCACCGAGAGCAGTTGATAGCCGCTCGGCACCTTCGCCTCGAGCGCCGGCATGTCGTCTGCCTCGATCTCCTGCACGCCGTCACGGCGCACGATGGTCCCCTCCGCGGTCAGCACGGTGTCCTTCTTGGCCATCGCGACGGGGGCCGAGGCGAGCTGCCATCCCTTCGGGGTCTCGGCGGCGAGCAGATCCTGGATCTCGTCCAGCTCCTCGGCCTGCACGGTGTGGGTCTTGGATTCGACAGGGCGGATGACACCGATCAGCATGGTTCCAGCGTAGAGCCCGGCACCGACGACGAAGCCCGTCCCGCGCAGCGTTGTGCGGGACAGGCCGTTCGCGGCACCCGTTCGGGTCGGGTGCGGATCCTCAGGCGGCGTCGCCGATGAGGATCGCCTCCGCATCCTCTGCGGCATCGTGCGAGCCACGGTCGATGTGCGCGAGCGCACGGCGCCCGAAGAGCACCACCAGTGCGGCGATGAGCACGGAGACCCCCGCGAACAGGTAGGGCACGGTGTCACCCCAGAGGTGGGACAGGAGCGCGGCGAGGGGAGGAGCGACCGCGCCGCCGATGAATCGCACCGCGGAGTAGGCCGATGATGCGACCGAGCGCGGCAGATCCGTCGCCTCCATGACGGCCTCGGTGAGCACGGTGTTCATGATGCCGAGCAGCAGACCGCCGACGATGATGCAGATCACCAGCGCGATCGGGGTCGCCACCAGGACTCCGGCGACGATCAGGTCGATCGCCAACAGCGGCAGCACGAACAGGATGATCCGGGTGATCGGCATCCGGCGCAGCAGGATCGGCGCCACCCAGACGCTCGTGACCGCCAGTGCGATGCCCCAGCCGAAGAAGGTCAGGCCGATGCCGATAGCGCTGAACCCGAGGGGGAACGGCGAGAACGCCAGCAGCACGAAGAAGCCGATGTTGTAGAACAGGGCGGCGACGGCCAGCACGCTCAGGGCCGGACGGCCGAGAGCCTTGAACGGCGCGGAGAACGGCACCGGCTCGCGCTTCTCGAACGGTCCGCGCAGCAGTGTGAGCACCGCGATGAAGCCGATGGCCATGAGTGCCACGACGCCGAAGAACGGTCCCTGCCAGGCGACCTCGCCGAGGAGCCCGCCGAGCAGCGGTCCGATCGCGATGCCGAGACCGAGGGCGGCCTCATAGAGGATGATCGCGGCGCTGGATCCGCCGCTGGCGGCGCCGACGATCGTCGCGAGCGCCGTGGAGATGAACAGCGCGTTGCCGAGGCCCCAGCCGGCGCGGAAGCCGATGATCGCATCGACGCTGCCGCTCAGCGCGCAGAACAGCGCGAAGGCCACGATGAGCGCGAGGCCGATCAGCAGGGTGGCCTTGGCCCCGATGCGGCTGGAGATCCAGCTCGTGAACAGCATCGCCACACCGGTGACGAGCAGGTAGCTGGTGAACAGCAGCTCGGTCTGAACGGGCGTCGCCTCGAGGGACTTGGCGATGGCGGGGAGGATCGGGTCGACCAATCCGATGCCCATGAACGCCACGACGCAGGCGAAGGCGACCGCCCACACCTGTGCGGGCTGTCTCCAGATCGATACCGAGGAACCGGTGGTACTCAACGTGCTGTCCTTTCCAGAAGCGAATGCGTGCGCAGGATCTCCGCGGCGCGGGCCAGGTGCTGCCAGTCCGTGTCGTCGAGGTCGCTGAATCGCGGCGCGAGGATCTGCTGCAACTCTTCGCGCCATGCCTGAAGGGCGCGACGCCCGTCGGCCGTGATCGTCACGACCGTCGCCCGGGAGTCCTCGGGGTCGGGGGAGCGCAGTACAAGCCCCTCCTGCTCCAACTGGCCGAGCATCCGGGTCATCCCGGGCTGCGTGGTGCGGCTCGCCTTCGCGAGCTCTCCGACGCGTTGCCCGTCCTGCCCGTCGAGCAGGCTCAGTGCCCGCCACTGCGCGGCGGGAGCGTCGTTTCCGGCCTCCTGGGCGGCGATGCGGGTGAGCGTGTGCGTCGAGAACACGATCGACTGCAGGATCTCGCCGTGATTCATACCTGAAGTATATATCCAATGGTATGCATCTGGCAAGGGTCCGCACGCTCACTGGTCGCAGATTGCGGTTCTGGCGCAATCAGAACCGCATTACGCGACCAGTGAGCGGAGTAAATCGGCCGCGGCGCGGACCCGCCGCGGCCGATGGTCCCGGCGTCAGCGCGCGGCGCGGCCGGCGATCCGGGCGGAGAGTTGATGCGCGTGCGCGAGCAGCGTCCGTCCGAGCGCGGGCAGGCGATCGGGGCCGAAGCGGAACTCGACTCCGGTGAGACTCAGGGCCCACTCCGGACGACCGTCGCGGTCGAACACCGCGGCCCCCATGCCCCAGCTGCCCTCGACGATGAGCCCGGGGTTCACCGCGTACCCGCGCGCCTTGGTCTCGGCCAGGCGACGGCGCAGCGGTGTCTCGGTGTGCGTGCGTCCCCACAGCTCGCCGAGCTCGGGGTGCCGCCCGAGATAGGCATCCACATCGTGGTCCGGCAGGAAGGACAGGATCGCGAGCCCGGCGCTGGCGACGCCGAGCGGGAAGCGCACCCCCTCGCTGAGCACGAAGGAGCGGATGGGGAATGCGCCCTCCTCGCGCAGAAGGCACACGGTCTCATCCGCTCTCCGTACCGAGAGGAACGCGCTCTCCTCGGTCTTCACCGCCAGGGAGCGCACGATGTCGCGGGCGAGCTCGGTGATGTCGTAGCGCGCCGCGGCCACTGTTCCCATGAGATAGAGCTCCGGTCCGGGCATCCAGAGAGCGGTCTGCGGATCCTGGTCCACGAGGCCCTCCGCGCGCAGTGCCGACAGCAGCCGATGCACGGTCGAGCGGCTGAGTCCCGAGGTCGCGGCGAGCCGCTGCAGCGCGGCGCCATCGGGTGCGGCCGTGACGAGGCGGAGCAGCTCCGCGGCGCGCGCGATCGCCTGGGCGCCGGGGACGGAGCGCTTCGCGGCAGACGCTTGTTCCATGATGTGGACGCTACTGACGTGGGTGACCACATCGCAAGCGCGGGCTTGAACGCCCCGGCGCACCGGCGCAGAGTGGAAGTCGTATCCCACACGAAGGAGTGGCGAGTGATCGACAAGCAATGGGCCTCCGCGGCGGACGCGGTGGCCGACATCCCGGACGGGGCCTCGCTCGCCGTCGGCGGGTTCGGGCTCTCGGGCAACCCGAGCGCGCTCATCCAGGCTCTGCTGGTGCAGGGCACTTCGGGGCTCAGCGTGGTGAGCAACAACTGCGGCGTCGACGACTGGGGGCTGGGTCTGCTGCTCGGCGCGCAGCGGATCCGCAAGATGACCTCGTCATACGTGGGGGAGAACAAGGAGTTCGAGCGCCAGTTCCTGTCCGGCGAGCTGGAGCTCGAGCTGACGCCGCAGGGAACTCTGGCGGAGAAGCTCCGCGCCGGGGGCTCCGGCATCGCGGCGTTCTACACGCAGACAGGCGTCGGCACCCAGGTCGCGGAGGGCGGTCTGCCGCGCCGCTACGCCGCCGACGGGTCGATCGCGATCGCGTCGCCCGCCAAGGACGTGCGCACCTTCGAGATGCACGGGCAGCCGCGCGAGTTCGTGCTCGAAGAGGCGATCACCACCGACTTCGCGCTCGTGCACGCGGCGCTCGGAGATCGGCACGGCAACCTGATCTTCAACAAGGCGGCGCGCAACTTCAACCCGCTCGCCGCGATGGCGGGCCGCATCTGCATCGCGCAGGTCGAGAGGCTCGTCGAGCCGGGGGAGCTGGACCCCGATCGCGTCCACCTGCCCGGCGTGTTCGTGCACCGCGTCGTCGAGGTCGGATCCGACATCGAGAAGCGGATCGAGCGGCGCACCGTGCAGCCCTCGGCGTCCGCCGGAACAAGGGAGGCCTGACATGGCTCTGACCCGCGACGAGATGGCGGCGCGCGCCGCCCGCGAGCTGTCCGACGGCTCCTACGTGAACCTCGGCATCGGGCTGCCCACGCTCGTGCCCAACTACGTTCCCGAGGGCGTGACCCTCGTGCTGCAGTCCGAGAACGGCATCCTCGGCGTCGGCCCGTATCCCGCGGAGGACGCGGTCGACCCCGACCTCATCAACGCCGGCAAGGAGACCGTCACCACGCTGCCCGGAGCCGCGTTCTTCGACTCGGGGCTCAGCTTCGGGATGATCCGCGGCGGCAAGATCGACGCCGCGATCCTCGGCGCGATGCAGGTGAGCGCGACGGGGGATCTGGCGAACTGGATGATCCCCGGGAAGATGGTCAAGGGTCCCGGCGGCGCGATGGACCTGGTGCATGGCGCAGGGCGCGTGATCGTGCTGATGGAGCACGTCGCCCGCGACGGCTCCGCGAAGATCGTCGACGAATGCTCGCTGCCGCTCACCGGCCGCGCGGTGGTGCATCGGATCATCACGGATCTGGCCGTGATCGACGTCACGCCCGAGGGACTGCGGCTCGTCGAGCTCGCGCCCGGCGTGAGCGTGCAGGATGTGAAGGATGCGACCCAGCCGACGCTGCTGGTCGCGGAAGGACTGGAGTGACCATGAGTGCAGACGACATCGTCATCGTCGCGGCGGCGCGCACGCCGCAGGGGCGTCTGAAGGGTCAGCTGGCCCCGTTCACGGCGCCGCAGCTGGGGTCGTTCGCGATCCGCGGCGCGCTCGAGCAGGGCGGCGTGGATCCGGCCGAGATCGACGCAGTCATCGTCGGGCAGGTGCTCGCCGCCGGATCGGGGCAGAACGCCGCGCGGCAGGCCGCGATCGGGGCGGGCATCGGATGGGACGTGCCTGCGCACTCCGTGAACAAGGTATGCCTGTCGGGGCTCACGGCGATCATCGACGCGGCGCGGATGATCCGCACCGGTGACGCGCTCACGGTGGTCGCCGCCGGCATGGAGTCGATGACGCGGGCGCCCCACCTGCTGATGGGCTCCCGCGACGGCTGGACCTACGGATCCGTCGAGGTGCTCGACCACATGGCGTACGACGGCCTCACCGACGCCTACGACAAGGAGAGCATGGGGGCGTCGACCGAGCGGCACAACCCGCGCTTCGGGCTCACCCGCGAGGCGCAGGACGAGGTCGCGGCCCGGTCGCACCAGCGCGCTGCCGCCGCCAGGGACGGCGGCGTGTTCGAGGGCGAGATCGTGTCGGTCAGCGTGCCCCAGCGGCGCGGTGAGCCGGTGGTGCTGACGGCGGACGAGGGCATCCGGCCCGAGACGACCGTGGAGACGCTCGCGGGGCTGCGGCCGGCGTTCGCCGAGGGCGGGTCCATCACGGCGGGCAACTCCTCGCAGATCTCCGACGGTGCCTCCGCGGTCGTCGTCACCACGCGCGCCAACGCCGAGGCCCAGGGATGGCCTGTGCTCGTCACAGTCGGTGCCAGCGGACAGACCGCGGGTCCCGACAACTCCCTCCAGGAGCAGCCGGCGAACGCCATCCAGAAGGCGCTGCAGAAGCAGGGCATCACCGCCGCAGACCTGGATCTGGTCGAGATCAACGAGGCGTTCGGGGCCGTGGTCGCCCGCTCCGAGGCTGTGCTCGGCCTGGATCCGGCGATCGTCAACGTGCACGGCGGCGGCATCGCGATCGGACACCCGATCGGAGCGAGCGGCAACCGGCTGGCCGTGCACATGGCGCACGAGCTCGTGCGCCGCGGCTCCGGCACCGCGGTGGTGGCGCTGTGCGGCGGCGGCGGTCAGGGCGAGGCGCTCATCCTCACGCGCTGAGACGACGCGGCGGCGCCCGGTCCTGCGGCCGGAGCGCCGCCCCGTAGGACCGGCGCATGACCACGATCCAGGCTCTGACGGCGGCGGACCGCGACGACTGGCTGCCGCTCTGGCAGGCGTATCTGACGTTCTACGAGTCCGCGCTCGCCGATGACGTCACCGCATCGACCTTCGCCCGGATCACGGATCCGTCCGGCGAGATCCACGGGGCGATCGCGCGCGACGACGACGGCCGCGCGGTCGGGATCGTGCACTGGTTCGCGCACCCGGCCACCTGGTCGAAGACCGGCTACACGTACCTCGAGGACCTCTTCGTGGATCCCTCCGTCCGTGGCGGAGGAGTCGGCCGCGCCCTGATCGCTCACGTGACCGAGGCGGCGCGGGCCGCCGGAAGCGACAAGCTCTACTGGCTCACCGCGGAGAGCAACACCACGGCACGGCGCCTCTACGACCGCGTCGCCGAGCGCAGCGGCTTCATCCACTACCAGATCGATCTGGTCTGACGCAGCGGCTCGTCCGAGCCGGCGCGAGTATGCGCCGGGTCAGGCCTTGTCGGCCTTGCGCTGCGCCTTGAGCTCGGCCTTCAGCTCCTTCTTCGCGCGCTTGTACTGCACCGGCGCAACGGGGGAGTCGTAGGACACGGACTCACCGCGCTCGTCGCGGCGGAAGTCCACGATGGCTCCGACCGCGAGGGCGATCGTGATGCCCCAGCTCAGCCACGCCAGGACGGCGCGCCAGGTGATCGGCGCGTCCCGGGTGCCGCGCAGCAGCGCGATCCCGCCGGTGATCGCGCTGAACAGGCCGCTCGCGAAGAGGTAGTTGCGCATGCGACCGAGTCTAACCAGCGCATCCGCGGCGGGAGGAGAAGCGGCGCGCTCCGTGGAGATGCGCCCTGCCCCGAACGATGGCGCTCCCGATACACTGGATCGATCACCGTTGTGCATTACCGGCCGCCGGCCCTTCCGGCGGAAAGCGGCGGCACCTGACTGCGTCCCCCTCGTGCGGCGACGCCAGAGACCTGTTCCGCAATGACCCCTTCGCACACCTCGCCCGTCCGCGCTGTTCCCAGCCTGTTCCGCAGGGTCGGGCTGTCCTACTTCGTCATCGCCTTCATCGCCCGCCTGCCGTTCGCGATGATGGTCGTCGGCGTGCTGACCGTCGTGGTCGCAGCCCGCGGCTCGGTGGCTCTCGGCGGACTCACCTCGGCTGCGGTCGGCATCGGCAGCGCGTGCTTCGGTCCGCTGCTGGGCGCCGCCGCCGATCGCCGTGGTCAGCGGATCGTGCTCGCGGTCGTCGCTGTCGCCAACGCCGCGGCCCTCGTGGTGTTCACGCTGGTCGTCTACTCGTCCGCCGCCGAGCCGTTGGTGCTGCTCAGTGCGTTCGCGATCGGCGCCACCGCTCCGCAGGTCTCTCCGATGTCGCGGTCGCGGCTGGTCACGATCATCGCCGAGCGCGTCCCGGCCGAGCGGAGAGCGCGTACGACATCGTCGACGATGTCGTACGAGTCCGCGGCCGACGAGACGGTGTTCGTGTTCGGGCCGTTCCTGGTCGGTGTGCTGGCCACCGCGATCGCTCCGTGGATGCCGCTCGTGCTCGCCGCCGCACTCATCCTCGTGTTCGTGGGAGCGTTCGCCCTGCACCCCACCGCCGCTCATGTGTCGACGCAGCGCGGCGCCGACGGCCGCGCCACGTCGCGGGTGTCGGAGCTGTTCCGGCCCCGGCTGCTCATCGTCGTGGCCGGCATGCTCGGCGTCGGCGTGTTCTTCGGGGCGATGCTCACCTCGCTCACGGCGTTCATGACCGAGCACGGGCGCCCGGAGGAGGCGGGGCTGCTCTACGGAGCGCTCGGGGTGGGATCCGCGATCCTGGCGCTCAGCGTGGCATTGCTGCCCGCCCGGTTCTCCCTGTCTGCTCGCTGGCTGCTGTTCGCGGGCATCTTGTTCGGGGGGAGCCTGATGCTGCTCTGGGTGCGGGACCCTCTGACCATGCTCGTCGCGCTGGCCGTGATGGGCTGCGGGATCGGTCCCACTCTGGTGACCCAGTTCAGCCTGGGCGCCGCATTCGGACCCGTCGATCGGTCGGCCACCGTCATGACGATGCTCGGATCCGCGATGATCGTCGGGCAGGCCGCCGGCGCCGTGGTCACGGGCCAGGTCGCCGACGCCTCGGGGGCGCAGGCGTCCCTGCTGCTGCCGGTGATCGCGGCGGGCCTGGTGCTGCTCACGGGCCTCGTGAACGCGGTGCTGGCGCGGGGCGGACGCAGCGCTTCCTGACGCGGGACGACGTCGGGGCGCATCGGGTGACTAGCCTGGAGGAGGCATCCGCCGCTGCCGTGAGGAGCGTTCCCATGACTTCGTCCACACCCACCGCCTCGTTCGTGATCGTCGCGAACCGACTGCCGGTCGACCGTGTTCCGGGCCCCGACGGCGAGGTGATCTGGCGCCGCTCGCCGGGCGGTCTCGTCGCCGCACTCGAGCCCGTCATGCAGTCCGTCGACGGCGCCTGGGTGGGCTGGGCCGGACAGCCGGACCTCGACCTCAAGCCGTTCACCGAGGGCGGCATCCGGCTGCTGCCTGTGGCGCTCTCGACGCAGGACGTCGAGGAGTACTACGAGGGGTTCTCGAACGACACGATCTGGCCGCTCTACCACGATGTGATCTCCTCGCCGCAGTACCACCGCGAGTGGTGGGACGCGTACGTGCGGGTGAACCGGCGGTTCGCGGAGCGGGCCGCGAGCGCGGTCGCCGAGGGCGGCACGGTGTGGGTGCACGACTACCAGCTGCAGCTCGTTCCCGCGATGCTGCGCGAGCGCCGTCCCGACGTCACGATCGGCTACTTCCACCACATCCCGTTCCCCGCGCACGGGCTCTACGCTCAGCTGCCCTGGCGGGACCAGGTGCTGCAGGGTCTGCTGGGCGCCGACGTCGTCGGCTTCCAGCGCGCGCAGGACGCGACGAACTTCCTGGCCGCGGTGCGCCGCCGGCTGCGGCTGGACGTCAAGGGCTCCACGGTGTCCGTGCCCTACGGCGGCCCCCGCACCACCGTCGCCCGTGCCTTCCCGATCTCGATCGACACCACGCCCTACACCGAGCTCGCCGCGAGGCCCGATGTGCGCGCCCGTGCCGCGGAGATCCGCGAGGGCCTCGGCAGCCCGAAGAAGATCCTGCTCGGGGTCGATCGGCTCGACTACACCAAGGGGATCCGGCACCGGATCAAGGCGTTCGGGGAGCTGATGGACGCCGGGCGGATCTCCGTCGAGGACGTCACCCTCGTGCAGGTTGCCAGCCCCAGCCGCGAGCGGGTGGACGCGTACGTGCAGCTGCGCGACGAGATCGAGTTGGCCGTGGCGCGCATCAACGGCGACCACGACACCATGGACCACACGGCGATCCGCTACCTGCACCAGGGGTTCCCGCGGGAGGAGATGGTAGCGCTCTACCTCGCCGCGGACGCGATGCTCGTGACGGCGCTCCGAGACGGCATGAACCTCGTGGCGAAGGAGTACGTCGCCACCCGCGGGGATCACCGCGGCGTGCTGGTGCTCAGCGAGTTCACCGGTGCCGCCGATGAGCTGCGCCAGGCCGTGCTCGTGAACCCGCACGACATCGAGGGGCTCAAGGACGCGATCATGCAGGCGGTGGAGATGCCGCCGCGGGAGCAGTCCCGGCGCATGCGGGCCCTGCGCAAGCGGGTGCTCGAGAACGATGTGAACGCCTGGTCGCGGGAGTTCCTCGCGGCCCTCGAGAACGTACGGAGGGCACGATGACCCGCGACTGGACCGCTGCCGAGACCGATCCCGCGCTCGCCGCGATCGCCTGCACCCCGCGACTGCTGGTGGCGCTCGATTTCGACGGCACCGTCTCGCCGCATGTGGTCGATCCGATGGCGGCGAGAGCGTTGCCGGCGGCCGTGGCCGCGGTGAACCGGCTCGCCGCCCTTCCGGAGACATTCGTCGCGTACGCGTCGGGCCGCAGCCTGCACGATCTGCGGGAGATCACCGAGCACGAGGACGGATCCCGGATCCTGCTCGCCGCATCTCACGGTGCGCAGTTCTGGTTCCCCGACACAGGGGAGGAGACCGACCTCTCCACCGAACCGGGGGACCGGGACGAGGTGATCGCCGAACTGCGCGAACTGATCGGAGACCTCGACGGCGTCGTCTACGAGCCGAAGACGTTCGGGTTCGGCGTGCACACGCGTTCGGCCGCGCCCGGGCAGGAGGAGCTGGCCTTCGTGCGCGTCGAGAAATGGGCGCCCGAGCGGATCCCCTCCTGGCGGCGGCGCACCGGGCACCACCTGCGCGAATACTCCTGGCGCGACGAGGGCAAGGACGCTGCGCTCTCGCGGCTGCGCGAGCACGTCGGCGCCACCGCCGTGCTGTTCGCCGGTGACGACGTCACGGACGAGGACGGCATGCGCACGCTCGGCGGCGCGGACCTCGGCGTGCGGATCGGCGCCGGCGAGACGGCGGCGACGCTGCGGGTCGCGGATCCGGCGGCGTTCGCCGTGCTGCTCGACGCCCTGGCGGACGCCAGAGCGGCCACGCAATAGACTGCTCCCATGCGCGCGCAGCACGGATCCGATCGTCCGTCCGTTGCGCGCCGCGCCGGCAGGAGCACGGCCGATCATGCGTTAGGCTTGATGCACGTTCGAGACGTGATCGGCACAACCGGATCCCGGGTCGGACGCAGAGCTCCGGCGGTCTTGCTGGCCGTCGGGCGCGATGGTGATCTGATTCGGGTCGATATCGCGGCTCGCGCTCTCGGCTCACGCGCCGGGACGCCTGAGCCGGGCTCATACCGCGACGGTGTTCGTCGTGACGAAGAGCCGACTTCTCCGCGCTGCACCCGAGGCGTTCCAGCCCAGCATTCCCGACCCCTGTGGTCCGCCTCGAGCGGACCGGGTCGGAGAGTTCTCCGTGGCGGGGGTTCTGTCCCGCCGCTTCCGCCGATCGTTCACCATCGCAAGGAACCTTCATGACCGCTGACACCGCTCCAGCCGTCCCGCGTCCGCCCGCCCGTCCGGCGGCGGCGCCCGTCCTCACCGGCGCGCAAGCCGTCGTCCGCTCCCTCGAACTCCTCGGGGTCACCGACGTGTTCGGCATCCCCGGCGGTGCGATCATGGAGGTGTACGACCCGCTGATGAGCTCGACCGAGCTCCGGCACATCCTGGTCCGGCACGAGCAGGGCGGCGGGCATGCCGCGGAGGGCTACGCGACCGCGTCCGGCAAGGTCGGCGTCACGATCGCGACCTCCGGCCCCGGTGCCACCAACCTCGTGACGGCGATCGCCGACGCCTACATGGACTCGATCCCGATCGTCGCGATCACCGGTCAGGTGTTCTCGAACCTGATGGGCACGGACGCGTTCCAGGAGGCCGACATCGTCGGCATCACCATGCCGATCACGAAGCACTCGATCCTCGTCAAACGCCCGGAGGACATCCCCGGTGCGATCGCGGCAGCGTTCGAGATTGCCTCGACCGGTCGTCCGGGTCCCGTGCTCGTGGACATCACCAAGGACGCGCAGAAGGCGACGGCGCCGTTCGTCTGGCCGCCGAAGTACGACCTGCCCGGGTACCGCCCGGTGACGAAGGCGCACGGCAAGCAGATCCAGGCCGCGGCCACGCTGCTGGCCGAGGCCAAGAAGCCCGTGCTGTACGTCGGCGGCGGCATCATCCGCGGCCGCGCCTCGGAGGAGCTGCTCGCGCTCGCCGAGCTCACCGGCGCCCCCGTCGTCACCACGCTGATGGCGCGCGGCGCGTTCCCCGACTCGCACCCGCAGCACGTCGGCATGCCCGGCATGCACGGCACGGTGCCCGCGGTGCTGGCGCTGCAGGAGGCCGACCTGCTGGTCGCGCTCGGCACGCGATTCGATGACCGCGTGACCGGCAAGGCCGAGCTGTTCGCCCCGAACGCGAAGGTCGTGCACGTCGACATCGACCCCGCCGAGATCTCCAAGATCCGCACGGCCGACGTGCCGATCGTGGGCGGCGTGCGCGAGGTCATCACCGACCTGGAGGTGGCGTTCCGCAGCATCACCGGCGGCGCCAAGGGCGACATCGAGGAGTGGTGGGCGTACCTCGACGGTCTGCGCGCCGAGTTCCCGCTCGGCTTCACGCCGCCCGAGGACGGCCTGATGTCGCCGCAGCACGTGATCCAGCGGATCGGCGAGCTGACCGGCCCTGAGGCGGTCTACGCCGCGGGCGTGGGGCAGCACCAGATGTGGGCGGCGCAGTTCATCAAGTACGAGCGCCCCAACTCCTGGCTGAACTCCGGCGGCGCCGGCACCATGGGCTACGCCGTGCCGGCCGCCATGGGCGCCAAGGTCGCCCAGCCCGAGCGCGTGGTCTGGGCGATCGACGGCGACGGCTGCTTCCAGATGACCAACCAGGAGCTCGCGACCTGCGTCATCAACGACATCCCGATCAAGGTCGCGATCATCAACAACTCCTCCCTCGGCATGGTCCGCCAGTGGCAGACGCTGTTCTACGAGGGCCGGCATTCGAACACCGACCTGAACACCGGGCACGGGACGATCCGGATCCCCGACTTCGTCAAGCTCGCGGAGGCCTACGGCTGCCTCGCGATCCGCGTGGAGAAGGAGGAGGAGATCGACGCCGCCATCAAGCTCGCGCTCGAGACGAACGATCGCCCCGTCGTGATCGACTTCGTCGTCAGCGCGGATGCGATGGTGTGGCCGATGGTGCCGCAGGGCGTCAGCAACAGCTACATCCAGTACGCGCGCGACCACGCGCCCGCCTTCGACGAGGAGGACTGATCATGTCCACGCATGTGCTGAGCCTCCTGGTGGAGGACACCCCTGGTCTGCTGACCCGTGTCGCCGGCCTGTTCGCGCGCCGCGGCTTCAACATCGAGTCTCTCGCCGTGGGCGTGACCGAGGTTCCCGGGGTCTCCCGGATCACGGTCGTCGTCGACGTCGAGGACTTCCCGCTCGAGCAGGTGACCAAGCAGCTGAACAAGCTGATCAACGTCATCAAGATCGTCGAGCTGGAGCAGAACGCGTCCGTGCAGCGCGAGCACATGCTCGTCAAGGTGCGCACCGACAACAACACCCGCTCGAACGTGCTGGAGGTCGTGAACCTCTTCCGCGCGTCCGTCGTGGACTACGCCCCCGAAGCGCTGGTGGTCGAGGTCACCGGCGACAAGGGCAAGGTCGACGCACTGCTGCGGGCGCTCGAGCCGTTCGGCATCAAGGAGCTCGCCCAGTCGGGCCTGCTCGCGATCGGCCGCGGCGGCAAGAGCATCACCGAGCGCGTGCTGCGCGGCTGACACAGAACCACGGCCGATCCCTCGACTGCTGAGCGTGTCGAAGCAGGCGGGCGGCCCGGCATCCAGAACCCCAACAAGGAGAAAACAACAGTGAGCACCGAGATCTTCTACGACGCAGACGCGGACCTGTCGATCATCCAGAACAAGAAGGTCGCGATCGTCGGCTACGGCTCGCAGGGCCACGCGCACGCGATGAACCTGCGCGACAGCGGCGTCGAGGTCGCGATCGCCCTCAAGGAGGGCTCGAACTCGATCGCCAAGGCGACCGAGGCCGGCTTCCCGGTCAAGACCGTCGCCGAGGCGACGCAGTGGGCCGACCTCATCATGATCCTCGCGCCGGACCAGCACCAGCGCGGCATCTACAGCGAGTCGATCGCGCCGAACCTGACCGCGGGCAAGACCCTCGCCTTCGCGCACGGCTTCAACATCCGCTTCGGCTACATCGACGCGCCCGAGGGCGTCGATGTGATCCTGATCGCTCCGAAGGCCCCCGGCCACACCGTGCGCCGCGAGTTCGTGGCCGGCCGCGGCATCCCGGACATCATCGCCGTCGAGCGCGATGCGTCCGGCACCGCCTGGGCGACTGCGCTGTCCTACGCGAAGGCGATCGGCGGCACCCGCGCCGGCGTCATCAAGACGACCTTCACCGAGGAGACCGAGACCGACCTGTTCGGCGAGCAGGCCGTGCTCTGCGGTGGCATGAGCCACCTCGTGCAGGCCGGCTTCGAGGTGCTCACCGAGGCGGGCTACCAGCCGCAGATCGCCTACTTCGAGGTGCTGCACGAGCTCAAGCTGATCGTCGACCTGATGTGGGAGGGCGGCATCGCCAAGCAGCGCTGGTCGATCTCCGACACCGCCGAGTTCGGTGACTACGTCTCCGGCCCCCGTGTCATCGACGCCGGCGTCAAGCAGCGCATGCAGGAGGTCCTCGCGGACATCCAGTCCGGCGCCTTCGCGACCCGCTTCATCGAGGACCAGGACAACGGCGCCGTCGAGTTCCTCGCCCTCCGCGAGAAGGAGCAGGGTCACCCGATCGAGGCTACGGGCAAGGAGCTGCGCGCTCTGTTCGCCTGGAAGTCGCAGGACGAGGACTACGTCGAGGGCAGCGCCGCGCGCTGACCTCGCCAGCCATACGGAGCGGGCGTCCCTTTCGGGGGGCGCCCGCTCTTCGTCCATGAGCGACGGCGCGGCGCTACACCGGGAAGGCCACGCCCTCGCCGACCACACGCAGGGCGACGCGCTGGCCGGGCCGGGTCAGAGCAGCGTTCCAGTGCCGGATCGTGATCGTGGGCGGTTCCGCGGACAACCGAGGATCGGTGTCGGTGCGCGGCTCCAGGTGGATCCGCACCGACGATTCCGCGCCGAAGTACACGCCCTTCTCCACGGTCGCGCGGATGGGCGAGTCGGCGACGAGCTGCACCTGCTCCGGCCGGAGCATCAGCTGCACGTGGCCTCGCGCCGGCGGGTTGCGCACCGGCACATAGCCGAGCGCGCAGGAGGCGAGGGACCCGTCCAGCCACGCATCCAGCACGATCGCATCGCCGAGGAACTCCGCCACGCCGCGGTCCACGGGGCGCGTGTACACCACGAACGGATGCCCGGTCTGCACCAGACGGCCGTCGCGCATGACGGCGACCTGGTCGGCGAAGCTCAGCGCCTCGGACTGGTCGTGCGTGACGAGGATGGTCGTCGTCCCGGCATCCGTCAGTATTCGCGCCACCGCCTCGCGCGTCGCGGCGCGCAGGCCGGTGTCGAGCGCGGAGAACGGCTCGTCCAACAGCATCAGCTCGGGCTCGCGCGCAAGCGCCCGGGCGATCGCGACGCGCTGCTGCTGTCCTCCGGAGAGCTGATCAGGGCGCCGGTCCGTGACGTCGCTCGGGAGCGAGACGAGGTCCAGCAGCTCGGCCACCCGGCGGTTCCGTTCGGCTCGGCTGAGATCGTCCAGCCCGAAGGAGATGTTGCGCGCGACCGTCAGGTGCGGGAAGAGCCCGCCGTCCTGCGTGACGTAGCCGATGTCGCGGCGGTGCACGGGCACCCAGGTTCCGGGCCCGACGACCGTGGCGGAGCCGAGCACGACCTCGCCCTCGTCGGGGCGCTCGAAGCCGGCGATGATCCGCAGCAGGGTGGTCTTGCCCGAGCCCGAAGCGCCGACGATGGCCGTGATGCCGCCGGTCTGCACGGCGAGATCGACGCCGTGCAGCACGCGATGGCCTCCGTAGGAGGCGGTGACGCCGGCGACCTGCAGGTGCGCGGTCGGCAGTGGGCCCGTGCCGGGGGAGGGCACGGCGCCGACGGATCCGAGATTGTGTGCGGTCATGCGGTCTCCGCGGTCGTGGGGGCGGATGTCGTGGAGCGGCCGGCCGACGCGTCCGCGGTGGAGAGCACCGTGGACTGGCGGAACAGCAGGTAGGTCATGGGGGCGGAGAGCACGATCAGCAGCGTCGCATAGGGCGCCGCGCCGGCGAAGTCGATCTCGCTCGACAGGCTCCAGAACCGCGTGGCCAGCGTCTGCACCCCGATCGGGGAGAGCAGCAGCGTGGCGGTGAGCTCCCCGGCCACGGCGAGGAACACCATCGCCAGGGCAGCGGCCGTGGCGGGGGCCACCAGGCGCAGGGTGACTCCGATGAACGCGCGCAGCGGGCGGCGCCCGAGAGCCTGCGCGGCCTCCTCCAGACTCTGCGGCGCCTGTGCGATGCCCGCCTGCAGCGGCACCAGTGCGCGGGGCAGGAACAGCAGCGCGTACGCGAGGAGCAGCAGCGCGGTGGTCTGGTACAGCGCCGGCACGAAGAAGAGCGAGACGGTGACGAGCGCGAGCGCGAGCACGATGCCCGGCATCGAGCTCGTGACGTAGTTCGTGCGCTCCAGCAGCCGGCTGAACGCGCCGGGTCGGCGCACCGCGAGCCAGGACAGGGGGAACGCGGCGAGGACCGTGACCACGCCGCCGCCGAGAGCGAGACCGAGGGTCTGCAGCAGCGTCGGCACGAGATCGGGCGCCGTCCAGACCGCCGCACCGCCGTAGGCCAGCCATCCGCCGATCACGACGGCGGGCACTCCGAGGGCGGCGATCCCGAGTGCGAGCAGGGCGACCTGCGCCGGGAGCTGCCATCCGCGCAGCCGGATCCGGCGGGGCGGTGCCGCGGAGCCGGATCCGATCCGTGCATAGCGGGCGCGTCCTCGGGCCCGGCTCTCCAGCAGGAGCAGGGCGAAGCACAGCAGCATCAGCACGCCGGAGAGCATGCTGCCTGCGGAGCCGTTGAACGTGGACCGGTACTGATCCATGATCGCGGTCGTGAAGGTGTCGAACCGGATCAGCGCGAACGCGCCGTACTCGCTCAGCAGATGGAGCCCGACGAGCAGCGCACCACCGAGCAGCGCCAGCCGCAGCTGTGGCAGCACGGTGCCGAAGAACACGCGCACCGGTCCGCGGCCGAGGCTCGCGGCGGCCTGCTCGAGAGCGGGATCGAGTCGGGCCAGCGCCGCGCGCACCGGCAGATACACGAGGGGGAAGTACGACAGGGTCGCCAGCAGCACACCGGATCCGAGTCCGGCGAGCGAGGGGATCGCGGAGACCCAGGCATAGGAGTTGACGAACGCGGGGATCGCCAGCGGCATCGCGAGCATCGCGCCCCACGCGCCGGCGCCCGCGAGCGATGTGCGCTCCACGAGCCAGGCGCCGCCGACCCCGATCACGGCGCACAGCGGCACGGTGATCGCGACGAGGAGCACGGTGTTCGTGAGCAGCTCGCCGACGTGGGGTCGGAAGATGAGCGCGGCCGATTCGGCCCAGCCGATCTGCGCCGCGGTCGCCACCACGAACAACAGCGGCAGAAGCGAGAGCGCCGCCACGACGACGCCCGCCGCGATGACGACCCAGGCCCCCCGGGAGACGCCGCGGGGCGGCCGGAGCTGTCGCGCTCCGGCCGCCCGTCGGGAGGTGGTCGTCGTGGTGATGTCTGCGCCTTAGAGCAGGCCCGCCTGGGTCATCAGATCGGTGACCTGCTTGGAGTTCAGCGTAGCCGGGTCGATGGTCGGCGCCTGCAGGTCCTTGAGGGGGACGAGCTTCGGGTTGGCGGCCACCCCGGATCCGACCGGGTACTCGAACGAGGTGCCGGTCTGCAGGATCTTCTGACCCTCCGAACCGGTGACGAACGCGAGGAACTTCTGCGCGGCGGCCTGGTGCTTGCTCGACTTCAGCACGCCACCGCCGGACACGGAGACGAACGCGCCCGGATCCTGGTTCTTGAAGTAGTGCAGCTGCACGTTCTTGGAGTTCTCACCGGTCTCGGCCCGGTCGCCGAACCAGTAGTAGTGGTAGATGACGGCGCCGTCGATCTCGCCGGCGTTCACGGCCTTCATCGCGGTGGAGTTGCCCTTGTAGGCGACGGAGTTCGTCTTCATGGCCTTCAGCCACTCCTCGGCGGCGTCGGCGCCCTTGAGCTGCACGAGCGCCGAGACGATGGCCTGGAAGTCGGCGCCGGACGGGGACGCGGCCCAGCGGCCCTTCCACGACGGGTCGGCGAGATCCATGAGCGACTTCGGGAGCTGAGCCTCGGTGAGCTTCGACGTGTTGTACGCGAACACGGTCGAGCGGGCGGCGATGCCCACCCACTTGCCGGAGGACGGGCGGTACTCGGTCGGGACGTTCTTGAGCGCCTCATCGCCCGGCGAGGTGAACAGGCCGGCCTTCTCGACGGCCGACATCGACGGCGAGTTCTCGGTGAGGAACACGTCGGCGGGGGAGCGATCGCCCTCCTGGATGAGCTGCTGCGACATCTCGGTGTCGTCGCCGTTGCGCACCTGGACCTTGATGCCGGTCGCCTTCGTGAACGCGTCGGTCCACGACTTCGTGAGCTCCTCGTGCTGCGCGTTGTAGATCGTGATGGTCTGACCGGCGAGGTCGTCGCCGCCACCCGTGCTGGAGGTCGGCGCCGGGGAGCCGCTGCAGGCGGTGAGCGCGAGGGCGACGGCGGAGGCCGCCGCGGCGGCGGAGAGCAGTCGGAGGGAACGGTTCACGGAGTGTCCTTCGTGGAGGGAGAAGTGCGGGAGTCGCGAATCACATAATAGGTAAGGCAAGCCTCACCCAACAACCTGATGACCTTCCTGTGAACGGCACGGAATCGGCGCGGAACCCCCGGCGGGCAACCGCGAGGAGCGGGTCAGGCCACGCCGTAGAACCGCGCAGCGTTGTCCCAGAAGATCGCGTCGACGTCGAGGCCGCGCTCGACGGCCCAGTCCGCCACCGTTCGCGCCCAGAGGTCGCGGCTCTCGGGTCGGTACTCGTGCGCCGTGCCGGTGACGGCGGAGACCGGCCAGTCGCTGCCCCAGAGCAGCCGGTCCGATCCGAACGCCTCGGCGGCCGCGTCGAGGAAGGGGATCACCTGCGCCGGGCTCCAGGAGCCGCCGGCCTCGGCAGGTAGGCCTGACAGCTTGACGGACACCTGCGGATGCACCGCCAGGTCTGTCATGTCGCTGAGCCAGACGCCGGAAGGGCGGAGCGGATCCGAGGCGGTGCCGATCGCGGGCTTGCCGAGATGGTCGAGCACGATCGGCAGCGCGGGCACCGCCGCCGCGAGGTCGGAGACGTCGGGCAGCTGATGGGCGCGCACGCACGCGTCGAATCGGAGCCCGTGCGCGGCGAGGGCGGCCGCACCGTCGCGGAAGGCGTCGCTGCGCGCGGTGCCATCGGGCTCGTCCTGCAGGTTGTGCCGCACTCCGACCACCCCGTCGAGTGCGGTCAGGGCCGAGAGATGCACAGCCGTCTGCTCGCCGCGGTCGAGCCGGGCACCTGCCACGATGCCGACGACGCCGGTGGCCGCGGCAGTCTCCGCTACCCAGCGCACCTCATCGAGGAACTGCCTCTCGACGCACTCCGCCTGCACGAAGATCGCCGCGGCGCGTTCGACGCCGTCGACGGCTGCCTGCGCAAGCTCTTCGGTCGCGTAGCGACGGGCCAGCGGCCCGGCGAGCCACTCGTAGTCGAGGCGGGACGGATCCCACAGATGCAGATGGGAGTCGAGTACGCGCATGGGCACATCCTTCCGCAGATCGACGCCGTTGTGGCGCAGACATCCGATGTTCGTGAAAAGCCCCTAGGATGACGCCATGGCAGTCACCGACGAGGCGATCGAGAAGATCAAGGCGATGATCGTGTCGGGCGAACTCGGCCCGGGCGACCGGCTGCCCCCGGAGAAGGAGCTTGCCGAGCGGCTCGGTCTGAGCCGTAACTCGATGCGGGAGGCCGTCAAGGCGCTCGAGGTGATCCGCGTCCTCGATGTGCGTCGCGGCGACGGCACATACGTGACGAGTCTCGAACCGCATCTGCTGCTCGAGGCGATCAGCTTCGTCATCGACATGCACGACGACGACTCCCTGCTCGAGCTGTTCGCCGTGCGCCGCATGCTCGAATCCCAGGCGACGGGCCTTGCCGCGACGCACGGCGACGACGAGGCGATCGCCGCCCTGCAGGCCGAGATCGCTGGCGTCGATGCGGGCGTCTCGATCGACGACCTCGTCGCGCACGACGTCCGCTTCCACCAGGACATCGTGCGGATGACCGGCAACGGATATCTCGCGAGCCTCATCGACAGCCTGTCGAGTCAGACCATCCGGGCCAGGGTGTGGCGCGGTCTCACCGAGCAGGGTGCCGTCGAGCGCACGCTCTCCGAGCACCGTGCCATCGCCGACGCGATCGCGCAGCACGACCCGTCTCTCGCGACCTCTCTCGCCACCGCGCACATCGCGGGTGTGGAGCGCTGGCTGCGCCAGGCCACCCAGGCCACCCAGGCCTGAGCCCGGGCGGCCGAGCGTGGGGCCTATTCCGCCCGCAGGCGCAGCTGGGCCATCCCGCCGTCCACCTCGATGAAGGTGCCGGTGGTGGATCCGGAAGCGGGGCTGACGAGGTAGACCACGGCACCGGCGACCTCGTCCGGCGACACCAGCCGGCCGTGCGGCTGGCGGGCGCTGAGCGCGGCGCGCTCTGCAGCGGGGTCGGCGGCGGAGTCGAGCAGGCGCCCGACCCACGGGGTGTCCGCGGTGCCGGGGTTGACCGCGTTCACCCGGATGCCCTCGCGGAGGTGGTCCGCGGCCATGGCCCTGGTGAGGGCCGACACCGCGCCCTTCGATGCGGAGTAGAGCGCACGCTGGGGCAGGCCGGTGGTCGAGGCGATCGACGCGGTGTTGCAGATCGCCGCGGCGGGGGAGCGTCGCAGCCAGGGCAGCGCCGCGGCGGACACCCGGGCGATGCCGGTCACGTTGATCGAGAGCACGCGCGCCCATTCGTCGTCATCGTTCGCCGCGACGTCGCCCTGGGCGCCGATCCCGGCGTTGTTCACGACGATGTCGATGCGACCGAAACGCTCGCCGATCGCGGTGATCGCGGCGTCGACGCTCGCACGGTCCGACACATCCGCGGTGAACGCGGCGAATCGCGCATCGGCACCGGTCACGTCCCGGTCGAGCACGGCGACCTGCGCGCCCTGATCGTGCAGCTGCGCGGCGATCGCCGCACCGATCCCTGACGCGCCGCCCGTGACGATCGCGACGAGTCCCTCGACCTGACCGGTCATGCCTGTGCCTCCCATGCCGTGAATTCCTGACGCTGGCCGCCCAGCCCCTCGATGTCGATCTCCACGACGTCCCCGGCGCGCAGGTACGGGAACTTCCCGCCGAACGCGACGCCCTGCGGCGTGCCCGTGAGGATCAGGTCCCCGGGTTCGAGCGTCATGTACTGCGAGATGTGGTGCACGATCTCGGCGACCGAGAAGATCATGTCGTTCGTGTTCGAGTCCTGCCGCGGTTCGCCGTTCACGAAGCTGCGCAGCCGCAGGTTCTGCACGTCGACCTCGTCGGGCGTGACCAGCCACGGGCCGGTCGGATTGAACCCGAAAGCCGCCTTGCCCTTCGACCACTGCCCGCCGGAGACCTCCATCTGGAACGCCCGCTCGGAGACGTCGTTGCAGACGACGAACCCGGCGATGTGCGCGGCGGAATCCGCGGGGGAGTCGAGGTACGCGGTGCGGGATCCGATCACGATGCCGAGCTCGACCTCCCAGTCCGTCTTCTCGCTGCCGCGTGGGATGGTCACCGCATCGTCGGGGCCGACCACGGTGTTCGGGGTCTTCAGGAACAGGATCGGAACCGTGGGCGGCTCCGCCCCCGACTCGCGGGCGTGCGCGGCGTAGTTCTGCCCCACGCAGATCACCGCGCTCGGGCGTGCGATCGGCGAACCGATGCGAAGCGCGTCCGCCTCGGCGAGCTCCGGCAGGGTGCCGGCATCGAGGGCGGCACGTGTGCGCCCGACCGGATCGGTGGCGAGGAAGTCGCCGTCCACATCGGAGGTCACGGACCGCAGATCGTGCGTACGGTCCTCGGCGATGACGACGGGGATCTCGGATCCGGAGTCGCCCAGACGCGCGAACTTCATGATTCTCCTGCCTTGTCTCGGGGATGGATGGATCCTCCGCCAGAACGGCGAGGGCGAACGCATCCCGCGTTGACAGTATAGACATCCGATGTTTACACTCCAACTGTCGAGAAGCGATCCGGTCGTCCGCGCCCCCGGTTCTCGACATCAGGCCCAGAACAGGAGAACCGTGAGCCGCATCGTCGCGCTGGAGACCAGCGACATCCGATTCCCCACCTCGCTCAGCCTCGACGGCTCCGACGCGATGAACCCCGACCCCGACTACTCCGCGGCATACGTCATCGTGCGCACCGACGCGGCGGACGGCATCGACGGGCACGCCTTCGTCTTCACGATCGGCCGTGGCAACGATGTGCAGGTCGCGGGGATCGACGCGCTCGCCGGGCACCTGGTCGGCCGTGAGCTGGAGCCGCTGCTCGACGACATGGGCGGGACGTTCCGAGAGCTCATCGGCGACTCGCAGCTGCGCTGGCTCGGGCCGGAGAAGGGCGTCATGCACATGGCCATCGGCGCCGTGATCAACGCCCTGTGGGACATCAAGGCCAAGCGCGCCGGGCTCCCGCTCTGGCAGCTGCTCGCCCGGATGACCCCGGAGGAGCTCGTCGAGCTCGTCGACTTCCGCTACCTCACCAACGCCCTCACCCGTGAGGACGCGCTGGCGATCCTCCGTGACGCCGAGTCCGGCCGTGCCGAGCGCGAGCAGCAGCTGCTCGCCACCGGCTACCCGGGCTACACCACGAGCCCCGGCTGGCTGGGCTACTCGGACGAGAAGCTCGAGCGCCTCGCCCGGGAGGCGATGGCCGACGGGTTCACACAGATCAAGCTCAAGGTCGGCGCCGACCTCGACGACGACATCCGCCGGTTCCGCAAGGCCCGCGAGGTGTGCGGCCCCGACTTCCCCATCGCGATCGACGCGAACCAGCGCTGGGAGGTGTCCGAGGCCATCGTCTGGGTGAACGCTCTCGCCGAGTTCCACCCCGCCTGGATCGAGGAGCCGACCAGCCCCGACGACGTGCTCGGCCACGCCGAGATCGCGCGAGGCGTCGCGCCGATCCGCGTCGCCACGGGCGAGCACGCGCAGAACCGAATGATCTTCAAGCAGCTGCTGCAGGCGGAGGCGATCCAGGTCATGCAGATCGACGCGGTGCGCGTCGCGGGCGTGAACGAGAACATCGCGAACCTGCTGCTCGCCGCGAAGTTCGGCGTCCCGGTGTGCCCGCATGCCGGTGGCGTCGGCCTGTGCGAGGCCGTGCAGCACTTGTCCATGTTCGACTTCGTCGCCGTCTCCGCCAGCCGCGAGGGGCGCATGATCGAGTATGTGGATCACCTGCACGAGCACTTCGTGGTGCCGACCGACATCCGTGGTGGCTCGTACACCGCGCCCACCGAACCCGGCAACGGCATGGAGATGAAGGCGGCAAGCCGCGCCGAGTTCACCTGGACCGGCGAGCACCGTGAGGCGGCGCGCATGTCTGAGCCCGTCGACACCGCCGCCCGGCCCGCGATCCCGGCTCTCGGGTACGGCGCCGCGAACGTGGGCAACCTGTTCCGCGCGCTGACCGACGACGAGGCCTGGGCGGTGCTGGATGCCGCGTGGGAGAGCGGGATCCGGCTCTACGACACGGCGCCGCACTACGGGCTCGGCCTCTCCGAGCGTCGGCTCGGCGCGTTCCTGAGGACGAAGCCGCGCGACGAGTACGTGCTCTCCACCAAGGCGGGCCGGCTGCTGCGTCCTAATCCCGAGCACGCCGCGGGCGGACTCGACACCGCCAACGACTTCTTCGTCCCGGACGACCTGCAGCGGGTGTGGGACTTCTCGGAGACGGGGATCCGCGCCAGCCTCGACGAGTCTCGCGAGCGCCTCGGCATCGAACGCATCGACATCCTCTACCTGCACGACCCCGAACGGCACGACCTGGATCTCGCGCTCGCCGAGGCGTTCCCCGCGCTCGAGTCGCTCCGTGCGGAAGGGCAGGTCGGGCGGATCGGCATCGGATCCATGACCGCCGACGCGCTCACCGCTGCGGTGCGCTCCGCCGACCTCGACACGATCATGGTGGCCGGGCGATACACGCTGCTCGAGCAGCCGGCGGCGGTCGACGTGCTTCCGGCCTGCGCCGAGCACGGCACGGACATCGTCGCCGCCTCGGTGTTCAACTCCGGGCTGCTCGCGCAGAGCGAGCCGCGCCGTGACGGACGCTACGAGTACGGGGCGCTGCCGGAGGAGCTCTGGCAGCGGCTCGCCCGGATCGCCGAGATCTGCCGCGCGCACGACGTGCCGATGCCGGCTGCCGCGATACAGTACCCGCTGCAGTCCCCGGTCGTGACCTCGGTCGTGGTCGGCGGAAGCCGTCCGGAGCAGCTCCGCCAGAACGCGCAGCTCGCCGCGATCGACATCCCCGCGGAGCTCTGGGGAGAGCTCGCGGCCGAGGCGCTCATCCCGGCTTGAGCGGCGACCGGCGCAACGGCCACGACGAAGGGAACGACATGCTCGAAGGAATCGACCCGCTGCTCACCGGTGAGCTGCTGCTGCACCTCGATCGGATGGGCCACTCGGACGCGGTCGTCATCGCCGACGCGCATTTCCCGGCGTGGGCGCTCGGCGCGCGCGTCATCGATCTGCCTGGCACGACGACGCCCGCTGTGGTCGCGGCGATCCGCTCGGTGCTGCCGCTCGACGATGCCCCCGGCATGGACCTCATGGAGTCCGCCGACGGGTCCGTGCTCGACGTGCAGCGCGAGCTCATGACCGCGGCCGGCACCGAGGAGCGGACCACGCGCTTCGTGGAGCGCTTCGCGTACTACGACCTCGCGAAGGGTGCGTACCTCATGGTGCGCACGGGGGAGACCCGCAAATACGGCAACGCGCTGCTGCGCAAGGGCGTCGTCGGGCACCTTTCCGCCTGAGCCGCACCACCCCAGGAACGAGAAAGAGGCAGGTATGCGACAGCAGTGGTTCGACGAGGCCCGGTTCGGGATGTTCGTGCACTTCGGCCTGTACAGCGGCGCCGCGCGGCACGAGTGGGTGCAGAACTACGAGCGCCTGACCACCGAGGAGTACCGGGTCTACTTCGACCATTTCGACCCCGATCTCTTCGACGCCGCCGCGCTCGCCCGCCGCGCGAAGGCGACGGGGATGGGATACGTGGTGCTCACCACGAAGCACCACGACGGCTTCTGCCTGTGGGATTCGGCGCTCACCGACTACACCTCGGTCACCGCGTGCGGGCGGGATCTCGTCCGCGAGTACGTCGACGCGCTGCGGGCCGAGGACCTGCGTGTGGGCCTGTACCACTCCCTGATCGACTGGCACCACCCCGACTTCACCGTCGACGCCAACCACCCGCGCCGCGACGACGCGATCGAGCACGATCGCAACCGCGAGCGCGACATGGACCGCTACCGGGCGTATCTGCACGGACAGGTGCGCGAGCTGCTCACGCAGTACGGCGACATCGACTACCTGTTCTTCGACTTCACCTACCCCGAGGCGAAGGACGGCTGGGAAGGCAAGGGGCCGCGCGACTGGGACGCGGAGCCGCTCCTCGCTCTCTGCCGCGAACTGCAGCCGCAGATGCTCGTGAACGACCGCCTCGGGATCCCCGGCGACTTCGTGACCCCGGAGCAGTATCAGCCGACCGCGCCGATCGTGGTCGACGGCCAGCCGCAGGTCTGGGAGGCGTGCCAGACGATCAACGGCTCCTGGGGCTACCACCGCGACAACCACGACCAGAAGTCGGCTGTGCTGCTCGCGCAGATGCTCGCCGACTCCGTGTCGATGGACGGCAACATGCTGCTCAACGTCGGGCCGGACGGCCGGGGGAGCATCGCCCCCCGCGATGAGCGGGTGCTCGCCGAGCTCGGCGAGTGGATGCGGCTGCACCGCCACGCGATCGTCGGTGCCGGGCACGCTGCCTTCGCCGCTCCCCGCGAGGGCGTCTACACCCGGCGCGGCGACCGCCTCTACCTGCACCTGTTCTCGTGGCCGCTCGGATACGTGCACCTCGAGGGCCTCGCCGACCGGGTGACCTACGCGCGGCTGCTGAACGATGGATCCTGGCTGAAGACGTCGGTCACCGATCCTGACCAGGAGGCGACTCTCATGACGCTGGCGGGGGAGGCTGAGGGCACTCTGACGGTACATCTGCCCGTGCAGCGCCCCGACGTGCTGATCCCCGTCATCGAGCTGACGCTCGCACCGGGCGCCTGACCGGCGCGGCCTCGAGGCTCACGCCACGGGGTCGACGAGCTCCATCGCCAGCCGGGCCGCGCCGTACAGCGCCGCATCCGGCCCCGTCTGGGCGGACTCGATCCGCAGGGTCTGGGTGGCGAGGGGATGGCAGGCCTCGTACACGCGGCTGCGCACGGCGGCGAGGAAGGGCTCGCTTGCGCTCATGCTGCCGGTGAGGAACACGGCGTGCGGGTTGAAGAAGTTCACGACTCCGGACAGCACCTGACCGAGGTGCGTGCCGGCCGTGCGCACGAGTGTGGTCGCGATCGGGTCGCCGTTGCGTGCGAGTTCCAGCACCTCCGCGGCGCCGGAGACGGCAACGCCGCGCTCGCGCATCTGGCGGACGAGACCTGCACCGCTCGCGATGGTCTCGAGGCAGCCGTGGTTGCCGCAGGAGCACGGGATGTCCGCGGCCTCGGCGACGCGGGTGTGCGTGATGTCGCCGGCCGCCGCGGTGGCGCCACGGTGCACGGAACCGGCGACGATGATGCCGGATCCGATCGCCGTACCGGCTTTGACCGTGATGCTGTGCTGATCCCGGTGGAGACTGCGATGGTGCTCGCCCAGCGCCATGAGATTCGCGTCGTTGTCGACGGCGGCGGGGACGCCGAAGCGTTCGGTCAGAGCCTCGCCGACGCGGAACCCGGGCCACCCGGGCATCCGTGAGGGCTGGTCCACGCTGCCGGTCTCGAAGTTGACGGGCCCGGGGAGCGCGATGCCCACAGCTCGGATGTCTGTCCCCTCGGCGAGGTCGCGCAGACCGGCCTCGACGAGGGCGAGCGTCGCCTCAGGCCCGTCTGCGATCGTGATCGGGATCGTGGCCGTCCGGTGCAGATGACCGCCGAGGTCGAGGACGCCCAATCGGGCGTGCTCGCCCCCGAGTTCCGCGGCGAGCACGCGGTGCGGCGTGCCGCCCAGGGAGAGGCGGCGGGCGCGCCGCCCGCCGGAGGACTGCGCCTGACCGTTCTCTCGCAGGATTCCAGCGTCGACGAGCTCCTGCACGCGCAGGGAGGCGGTCGACGGTGCGATGCCGAGCAGGCGCGCGAGATCCGAGCGGGACGATGCCTCCCCGCGCGTCACCAGCTCGACGATCTGTCGTGCGTGGTCACCCGACGTGGGTGTCTCACGACGGTCAGGGGACCGGTCAGCCGAACGTGCCATGACACTTCCTTCGAGATCGAATGAAGATCACTCTAATGCGGAAGTCGCCGGACGTCGGGATTCATCACGGAATTCTCACGATCCGACGCAGACATCCGATGTTCGGCTGGAGTTTCCCGGGCGCCTCTGACAAGATGAGGGCATAACCCCGAACTACTTCGTTCGACATCGAATGAAGCAAGGATCTGTTCGTGCCTGAGGAGGCATTTCAATGAAGAAGACTCACCTCGTCCCCGTGGCGGCGTTCACGGTGGGCGCCGCGCTCGCGCTGACCGGCTGCGGCAGCTCGAGCAGCAGCGCCGGCGCCGACGACAAGACCGTCGTGGTGGACATGTGGGCGGGATCCGCCGACGACACCAAGGCGCTCCAGGCGCAGATCGACGTCGCCAAGAAGCAGAACCCCGACCTGAAGATCGAGCTGCGCACCGCGCCGTGGAACGACTTCTTCACGAAGCTGACCACGAACATGGCCTCCGGCAACATGGCGTGCGTCACCGGCATGAACAGCGGCATGCTGTCCGGCTACACCTCGGGCTTCCAGAAGCTCACCGCGGACGACCTGAAGACCGCGGGCCTCAAGGAGGACGATTTCGCCTCGGGCACGACCGAGATCCTGAAGAACAAGGGCGACCTGTACGGCCTCCCCTTCGACACCGCCACGATGCTCGTCTACTACAACGCCGATCAGCTCAAGGCCGCCGGCGCCGCAGACCCGAAGCCGGGCTGGACCTTCGATGATTTCGAGAAGACCGCCAAGGCCGCCACCCGCGACGGCAAGCAGGGCTTCGCCGTCGGCATGGGCGATTTCCAGTGGCAGGCGCTGCCGATCGCGAAGGCGGGCGTGCAGCCGGCGTCGCAGGACGGCAAGCTGCAGCTCACCGACAAGAAGTTCTCCGACGCCGCGACCTGGTACGCGGGGCTCGTCACGGACCAGAAGGTCGCTCTGCCGGTCGCCAGCGCCTCGGACGGCGGCTGGGGCGAGGACCAGTACTCCAACGGCAACGCCGCGATGGCGGTCGACGGCACCTGGAACGCCGTCAGCTACCTGAAGAACGAGGCGGGCTTCACCGCAGGCATGGCGCCGCTGCCGGGTGAGGGCAAGGACTCGCTGAGCCTCATCCTCGGCTCCGGCTACGGCATCTCCAAGACCTGCAAGAACAAGGACGCCGCGCTCAAGGTGCTCGGCTCGCTGCTCAGCAAGGACTCGCAGGACTACATCGCTTCCTCGGGCCGCAGCTACCCGGCGCGTGCGGAGAGCCAGCCGCTGTACTTCCAGTCCATCGATGAGAAGTTCCGTCCGCAGGTCGAAGAGGTCTTCAAGGCCGCCTTCGCGAACGTGCAGGGTCAGTACGTCACCGACAACTGGTCGAAGGTCGGCAGCTATATCCAGCCGCAGCTGGTGAGCGTCTACAACGGCCAGACCCCCATGGCCGAGGTGCTCAAGAGCGCTCAGCAGCAGTTCGGCAAGTGATCGACTCCCGGTCCGGCGGATCCGTCCGCCGGACCGGGACACCAATCTGGAAGAAGGAGGAACGGTGACCATCGCTGCATCCCGCCGCCGCGCGTCGCAGAGCCGACGCGGTGCTCCGCCCCGTCGCGGATCCCTTACGCGCGCGGAGGGCCGTCAGGCGCTCGGCTTCGCGAGTCCCGCCCTGATCGGCCTGGCCGTGTTCACCGTCGTGCCGGTCGTGCTCTCCATCGTGATGAGCTTCTACAACTGGCCCACGTTCGGCGACAAGACGTTCAACGGCGTCGGGAACTACATCAAGCTCTTCACGTCGAGCCCGGACTTCTGGCCGGCGATGCGCAACACCGCGGTCTTCACGATCGTCTACGTGCCTCTCAGCATCGTCTGCTCGCTGATCCTCGCCATGGCGCTCGGCCCGCGGATCCGCGGGCGTGGCGCGCTGCGCGTGCTGTTCTTCATCCCGGTCGTCACGCCGATGGTGGCGAGCGTCCTGGTCTGGAAGATGATGCTGCAGCCCCAGGGCCTGTTCAACGGGATCGCGCAGGGCTGGTTCGGCATGAAGCTGCCGAACTTCCTCGCCGACCCGTTCTGGGCCATGGCGATGGTCATCATCATGAGCGTGTGGCAGGGGCTCGGTTACAACATGCTGATCTTCTCCGCCGCGCTCGAGCAGCTGCCGGAGTCGGTCATCGAGGCGGCGCGCATCGACGGGGCCTCCGGCTTCCGGATGCAGTGGAGCGTCGTCGTCCCGATGATCTCGCCGTCGATCTTCTTCGCGACGATCATGACCATGATCACGTCGTTGCAGGTGTTCGCGCAGCCGCAGCTGCTCACCGGAGGCGGCCCGGGCAACGCGACGCAGCCTCTGGTCCAGTTCATCTACAACCAGGGCTTCAAGTTCCAGGATCTCGGCATCGCCGCCGCCGGCGCGTGGATCCTGTTCGCGCTCATCATCATCATCACCGCGCTGCAGTTCGGGGCGCAGAAGAAGTGGGTGCACTATGAGCACTGATCTGCAGCAGGCGGCCATCCGGGAGTCCTCCGAGTCGGTGGAGGTCGCGGTCGAGGACCGCGGAAAGCGCTCGAAGGCGCCGCTGTCCGGCGGCGAGCGGACGCGACTCATCATCGCGCACGTCTTCGTCTACCTCGCGGCGCTCATCTTCGTCTCTCCGCTGATCTATTCGTTCTTCTCGGCGCTGAAGCCCAACAACGAGATGTTCTCGATGCCGCCGAAGCTCGTCGGATCCGAGGTGCGCTGGTCGAACTTCGCCGACGTGTTCGCGTACGGTCCGTTCCTCACCTATATCGGAAACTCGTTCTTCGTGGCCATCGCGGGAACCCTCGTCGTCCTCATCGTCTCGACGACCGCGGGGTACGCCTTCGGCCGACTGCGCTGGCGTGGACGCGACGCGGTGTTCGTGCTGTTCCTTGCGACCCTCATGGTCCCGGCTGAGGTGCTGGTCATCCCGATGTTCCAGGTGATGCAGTGGCTGAACTGGGTCGACACCTACCAGGCACTGATCTTCCCGTTCGCGTTCACCGCTTTCGGCACGTTCCTCATGCGGCAGTTCTTCCGCGGCATCCCCTACGAGCTCGAAGAGGCGGCCCGTGTCGACGGCGCGGGACCCCTGCGCTCCTTCCTCCAGATCATCCTGCCGCTGGCGAAGTCCGCGGTCGCGGTGCTCTCCGTCTTCACCTTCCTCTCGTTCTGGAACAGCTACCTGTGGCCGCTGATCGTGACGGTCGACTACAACGCGCATGGCACGCTCCCGGTGGGCCTGGCAACCTTCTCCGGCCTGACCGGCACGCGCTGGGATCTGCAGATGGCGGCGGCGATCATCTCGATGGTGCCGACGACGGTCCTCGTGATCGTGCTGCAGAAGCACCTGGTCAAGGGCATCGCGATGGCGGGGCTCGGCGGACGATGACTCACGATGCAGGATCCGGTGCCGCGCAGCACCGGGAGACGAGTGCGCCCGTGATCTCGGGCGTCGACATCGGCGGGACGAAGATCTCCGCCGTGCTGACCGACGAGACCGGCGCGGTCCTGGCGAAGGGCGTCGTGCCGGCGCCCGCCGCGGAGGGAGGCGCCGCGATGGCGGACGCCGCCGCCGGTCTCGTCCTCCGGCTGTGCGACGCGCTCGGCGCTTCCCTGGCCGGGGCGGGCGTCGGTGCGGCAGGCGTGATCGACCAGGAGCGCGGCGTCGTCGTCGCCGCCTCCGCCACGTTCACCGACTGGAGCGGCTTCCCGCTCGCCGACGAGCTCGCGCTGCGCCTCGGCGTGCCCGTGTGGGTCGAGAACGACGTGAACGCCTTCCTGCTCGGCGAACTGCGCTGGGGCGCGGCCCGCGGGGAGAGCGACGTGCTCGGCATCATGCTCGGCACGGGGGTCGGCGGCGCGATCGCCCTCGATGGCGCGGTGCACCACGGCGTGCACGGCGCGGCGGGGGAGATCGGGCACACGCCCGGCTTCAGCGACCTGGTGTGCACCTGCGGGCAGACCGGACACCTGGAGACGCTCGCCTCCGGCACCTCGATCGCCCGCCGCTACCGCGCGGCGACCGGATCCGATGCCACCGCCCCGGAGATCGCGGATCGGGCGAGGGCCGGGGAGACCGCGGCGCTCGACGTCTTCACGGAGGCGGCCCGTGCGACGGCTCTCGCCGCCTCCGTCGCGTCCTCCCTGCTCGATCTCGGCATGGTCGTGATCGGCGGAGGGGTGCGCGAGGCCTGGGATCTGCTCGAGCCCGGCATCCTCGATGCGCTGCGCACCGACGCCCCGGTCTCCGGGTTCCCGCTGCGCATCGTGCCCGCTGAGATCTCCGCCGACGCCGTCGCGCGAGGAGCCGCGGCGCTCGCCTCCGCGCGACTCGCCGATTCCGTCCCCGCCCCCGTCTGAACCACCCGCATCGCCTGAGAAGGAACGAACGTCGTCATGACAGCGCCCACCCCGCACATCCGCCCCGAGGCCGACACGGTCTGGATGGGGCCGCTCCCGGTCGCCCAGGACGGAGGGCTCGATCGCCCCCGGATCGGCATCGCCGGGATCTCGATCGAGTCCAGCACGTTCTCGCCGCACATCTCCGGCGACGAGGCGTTCACGATCCGCCAGGGCGTCGACCTCCTGCGGTACTACCCGTTCCTCGACGAGGGCCGTGAACTGCGCGAGGCGGCCGAGTGGGTCCCGATCCACCACGGGCGCTCGCTGCCGGGCGGAGCCGTGGCGCCGGCCACCTACCAGCGGATGAAGGAGGCGATCGTGCGCGGCATCCGCGCCGAGATCGCCGCGGGCGGTCCGTTCGACGGATTCTTCTTCGACATCCACGGCGCCATGAGCGTCGTCGGCATGCAGGACGCGGAGGGCGACCTGGCGGCGGCCGTGCGCGCCGCGCTCGGCGACGACGCGCTCGTGTCGACCTCGATGGACCTGCATGGCAACGTGTCGGAGGTGCTGCGCGACGCGCTGGATCTGCTCACCAGCTACCGGATGGCGCCGCACGAGGACTGGATGAACACCAAGGAGCGCGCGGTGTGGAACCTGCTCGCGCGCCTGCGCGGTCCGTACGGATCCGACCCGATGCAGCGCCGTCCCTACAAGGCATGGGTGCCGGTGCCCGTGCTGCTGCCGGGGGAGAAGACGAGCACACGGCTGGAGCCGGCGCGCGGCATCTACGCGCAGGTGCCTGCGGTGGAGGAGCTCGACGGCGTCGTGGACGCGGCGATCTGGGTCGGCTACGCCTGGGCTGATGAGCCGCGCAACATGGCGATCGTGATGGTGACCGGTGACGACCGCGCCGTCATCGCGCGGGAGGCCGAGCGCCTTGCCCGGCAGTACTGGGACGCGCGCGCCGACTTCGTCTTCGTGGGGCCGACCGCCGGCCTCGAGGAGGCGCTCGACCGGGCCCTCGCCCCGGGAGCCGCGCGCCCGTATGTGATCTCCGATTCGGGCGACAATCCCACCGCGGGCGGGGCGGGCGACGTCTCCTGGACTCTCGGCGAGCTGCTCGCGCGCCCCGAGCTCGCGGAGCAGGGACGGGTGGTCGTGCACGCCTCTGTGTTCGACCCCGCGGCGGTGGCGCAGGCCGTGACCGCCGGCGTCGGTGCGACCGTGACCCTCCAGGTCGGCGGGCGAGTGGACCCCGGGCCCCGCGGTCCCGTGCCGATCACGGGCGAGGTGTTCTCGATCACCGAAGGCGACCCCGAGGCGGGCACGCAGGTCGTGCTCCGCGCCGGCAGCGTGCACGCGATCGTGACCGAGCGGCGCAAGCCCTTCCACCACCTCGACGATTTCCGGATGCTGGGGCTGGATCCCGAGAGCGCCGACATCGTGATCGTCAAGATCGGGTACCTCGAGCCCGAGCTGTACGACCTCGCCGCCGATTGGACCCTCGCCCTCACACCCGGAGGAGTGGACCAGGATCTGCTCCGCCTGGGGCACCACCGGCTCGCGCCGGGCGTCTTCCCGTTCGACGCCGACGGCACGCCGGCCCTGACCGCGCACGTGAGCCGTCGCGGAGAGGAGCTGTCCGCATGATGAACTTCGAGACGCGCACCGGACCCGACTTCGGATCCGAAGCTCCGGCGTATCCCGCCACCCGGGTGCCGGACTGGTACCGCGACGCCAAGCTCGGCTTCTTCGTGCACTGGGGGCTGTACTCGGTGCCGGCCTGGGCCGTGCAGCACGGCGAGGGCGTGAACATCCCGACCGAGGACGCGTACGCCTGGCATCAGTACGCGGAGTGGTACGGCAACACCGTACGGATCGCCGGGAGCCCGACCTGGCAGCGGCACCAGGAGCTCCACGGACCCGGCACGTCGTACGAGGACCTCGCAGACCTCTGGGACACGTCGTCCTTCGACGCCGACGCCTTCATCGGCGAGCTCGTGGACGCAGGTGCCCGCTACGTCATCCCGACGACCAAGCACCACGAGGGCTTCTGCCTCTGGGACACCGGCACGACCGGCTTCAACGCGGTGGCCCGCGGGCCCCGGCGCGACCTCATCGCGGAGCTCCACGACGCCACGCGACGTGCCGGCGCACGCTTCGGGGTGTACTTCTCCGGCGCGCTGGACTGGCACGCGAGCGACTTCCCGGCGATCGAGTCGGACACCGACCTGTTCCGCTACCGCCGCAACGACGAGCATTTCTCGCGCTACGCGGCCGCGCAGCTCGACGAGCTCGTCGAGCGGTTCTCGCCGGACGTGCTGTGGAACGACATCGAATGGCCCGACGGCGGCAAGGGCCACGACGACTTCGCGGTCGCCGCGCTGCTGCGCCGCTACTTCGAGCGAGTGCCGGACGGCGTCGTGAACGACCGCTGGGGCGTGCCGTACCACGGCTTCCTCACGCGCGAGTACACGCACATCCCCGGCATCCTCGAGGCGCCGTGGGAGTCGACGCGCGGCCTCGGCTACTCGTTCGGATACAACCAGGCCGAGGACGAGCGGCAGACGCTGTCCGGGCCGGACCTGATCCGGATGCTCGTCGACGTGGTCTCCAAGAACGGGAACCTGCTCATCAACGTCGGTCCAGACGCGGCCGGGCGGATCCCGGAGCTGCAGCGCCGCACGATGCAGGATCTCGGCGCATGGATGCGTGTGAACGGCGATGCGATCCACGGGACGCGTCCCTGGGTGCGCTTCGGCGAGGAGATCGGCGAGCCGCGCCGCTACACGCGGTCCGCGGAGGGGGTGCACGTGCACGCCCTCGACCCGAGCACGGGGGAGGTCCGCCTTCCCGCCGAACTGGCCGACGGTGCGGCGCGCTGGGCGGACGGTTCCGCCGCGGAATCGGAGGCATCCGGCGACGGCACGCGGATCGTGCGCATCCCCGCGGGGCTGCGGGCCGAGCCCGTCGCCACCCTCACGGTCGCGCCGTGACGCGCATCGCGCTCGAGATCGCCGTCGATGGGCCGACCGGAGCGCGGACGGCGTTCGCGGGCGGTGCGGATCGCGTCGAGCTCTGCCAGGCGCTCGCCGCGACCGGCGGCCTGACGCCTTCGGGGGCGACGGTCGACGCGGTCCTCGCCGTGGCCGGCGCTCCGGAGCGCATCGCCGTGCTCGTCCGGCCGCGCGTCGGCGGATTCGTCTACAGCGCCGAGGAGGTCGACCTCGTGGCCGCCGACATCGCCGATCTCGTCCGTCGCGGCGCGGGAGCGGTCGTGGTCGGCGCGCTGACCGCCGACGGCGCCGTGGACCGCGGCGCTCTCGAGCGCTGGAGGAGCGCCGCGGGTGCCGCGGATCTCGTCTTCCACCGGGCGATCGACACGGTGCCGGAGCCCGCGGCCCTCGTCGACGATCTCGTGTCGAGCGGGGTACGGCGCGTCCTGACGAGCGGAGGGGCCGCCCGCAGCATCGACGGTCGCGACACCCTGCGCGCCCTCGTCGCGGAGGCGGACGGCAGGCTCGAGATCATGGCCGGGGGAGGCGTGCGCGTCGAGGACATCCCCCGGCTCGTCGCCTGCGGCGTCGACGCGATCCACCTCTCCGCACGCCGGCCCTCCGGGGACACCGCGCCGAGCGGTCCCGGCGGCGGGGATCCCGGCTTCGATGTGACCGACGGCGGCATCGTGCGCCACGCCGCTGCCGCATTGCGCGTGCGACTCTGACCCGCCGCCTCTGACCGTGGCCGCCTCCGAGCCGTCGGTCCCCTGACGAGGAAGAGCGCGGCGCCCTCTCGGGAGCGTCGCGCTCTTCGCAGCGGTCGCGGCGGGGCCCGCTCGGTTCAGGGCGTGCTGGTCGGCGAGGGCTCGGAGCCGCTCGACGCCGCGTCCGGCACCGTCAGGGGAGCCTGGACTCCTGCGCCCCATACCGGAGCGGGAAGGGTGACGGTCTGCCCGCCCTGGATCTGACGCAGTGCGTCAGCGATCGCCGTGGCGTTCTCCGGCACCGGCAGGCCGCACTTCTCCAGCTCCGAGGCGAACTTCAGCGTGAGGCGCTCCTTGCCCGCCGCGACGGCATCGGCGGTGGTCCCGGTCTGGATCGCGCTGCCGGTCTGGATGTCCGAAACCTTGTCGCACACGTGGTAGACGGCGCCGCCGGAGACCCAGGTCACCTGATCCTTGCCGAGCAGCTGGATGACCGTGGACTGGTCCGCCGTGTACTGCTCGACGGACGCAGGCTTGAAGTCGATGCCGAGCACCACGGCGAGCGCGGCGAGCGCGATGCCGACGATGCCCGCGATCGTCTTCTGCCCCTTGTCCATGTCCTTGTTCAGGAACACCATGATGATGAGCGGCACGAACGCGATGATCGCGATGATCGCGCCGAGCTGGTTCTGCACGAAGAAGCGGACGGTGTCGGAGCGGCGGGCCGGATCCAGATGATTCGCCTTCTTCCACAGGAAGGATCCGGTGATCGAGAGCGCGGCGATCACCACGAACAGCACGATGAGCGTGATGAACGCCCACTGCGGGAAGGTGACGGTCGCGCCCTGCTGCTCGAGCAGGCCTGTGTCGGGGTTGCGGACGAGCTTGCCGTCCTCGCCGACCACCTGGCGCTGACGCAGCAGCCAGAAGATGCCGACGGCCTCGGCGGCGATGGCGACGGCCCAGAGCACGGCCGCGATCCAGCGGAACCGGGTCGCGGTCGCCTTTGCCTCCGGGGTGGGCACCCAGCCGGCGGGCGGATCCGCGGGGCCGTTGGCGGCCGCGGCGTTCCCTGCGGCGGAAGTGCTCTTGCTCGCTGCGGTGCGGGCGGGTCTCTTGCTGCTGTTCTCGGGCACGGTGGTCCTTTCCCTTCCCCCTGATGCTGGACCTGAGCCTAGCGGCGGCGAAGCCGCACGCGTGGGATATCGGTCGCTACGCTGGACACATGACAACCGACCCGGACGACGCGCTGCGCTGGGAGGGCGACGAGCCCGATGCGCCGGACGCTGCCGCGAAGAATGCGCCCCCTGCAGTGCCGCGGGCACAGACCTCCGCGGGCGACGCTCAGAAGGCGGAGCGGGTCGGAGAGAGCGCAGCCGGTACTCCGGTGGCGCGCGCCGCGACGGGCGGGGCGACGTCGGCTGCAGAGGTCGAGACCGACGCCGACGACGAACCGGCGGGGATCGGCAACGCAGCCCTGGTCTTCTACGGGATCATCGGCGGCGTGTACCTGCTCTTCGCGGTCGGCTGGATCGTGGGCGGTTTCCGGCTGCGTCCGCGCGCGTCCCTGCTGCTCGTGGACTGGATGTACTTCCCCTGGATGTGGCTCGCAGCGCTCGCCCCGGTGCTCTGGTTCGCCACGGCCTGGGTGCTCACCCGCGGCAGGGCGACCTGGATCCGGATCGTGGCGCTGATCGCCGGCGCCGCGCTGCTGGTGCCGTGGCCCTTCGTGATGTTCGGGACGGTGGGAGCATGAGCGCCGAGTCTATGTCGACCGCACCGCAGACCGATCCGCGGCGTCCGCGCTGGATCTTCTACACACTGCTGGGCGTGTTCGGCCTGCTGTACGCCTACGCGATCTGGAACGCGATCGCGTACATGATCCCGCTCGTGGGCCTCGCCGTCGGAGCGACGACCTGGGTGGCACTGATCCTGGCGATCATCCTGCCGGCCGTCATCTACGTCGTCGCGATCGCGCTGACCCGGCGGCGCCGGCTCGGCACGGTGGCGCTCGTGCTGCTCGCGGGCCTGGGCCTGGTCGCCGTGTTCTGGCTCGACGTGGTCGGTTACACGCTCTCCGGCACGCACTGACCGCCCCGGTCTCTCGCCGTCACACGGTCGGGGCGGCTCTGGCGCCTCGGGTAGAGTGTGGGCACTATCGCGCCCCGACGGTGCGGCGCGTCCGGATCCCCCTTCCCAGCCCCGAAGGATCTCTCTGTGCCCGAGAATGCCGTGAACACGTCTGCCCGCAAACCCATCGTCCTGCTCGCGGAGACGCTGTCTCCCGCCACGGTGGACGCGCTCGGTCCCGACTTCGACATCCGCTCGGTGGACGGCACCGACCGTGAGGCGCTGTTCGCCGCCCTCGCCGACGCCGATGCCGTGCTGATCCGCTCGGCCACGAAGATCGACGCGGAGGCGCTCTCGCACGCCCCGGTGCTGAAGGTCGTCGCCCGGGCGGGCGTCGGCCTCGACAACGTCGACATCAAGGCGGCGACGGCCGCCGGCGTCATGGTCGTGAACGCGCCCACATCGAACATCGTCTCCGCCGCCGAGCTCACCGTCGGCCACATCCTCAGCCTCGCCCGCCGGATCCCGGCGGCACACGCCTCGCTGTCGGCGGGGGAGTGGAAGCGCAGCTCCTACACCGGCGCCGAGCTCTTCGAGAAGACGGTCGGCATCGTCGGCCTCGGCCGGATCGGCGCGCTCGTCGCGGCGCGCCTGGCGGCGTTCGACATGCGCGTCGTCGCCTACGACCCCTACATCACGAGCGCCCGCGCCCAGCAGCTCGGCGTGCAGCTGCTCAGCCTCGAGGACCTCGTCGCCGAGAGCGACTTCCTCACGATCCACATGCCGAAGACGCCGGAGACCACCGGCATGATCGGCGCCGAGCAGTTCCGTGCCATGAAGAAGACCGCGTACGTCGTCAACGTCGCGCGCGGCGGACTCATCGACGAGGAGGCGCTGCTGGTCGCCCTGCAGAACGGCGAGATCGCCGGTGCCGGCCTGGACGTCTTCACGTCCGAGCCGCCCGTCGAGGGCAGCGCGGCCCGCGCGCTCACCGCGCAGCCGAACGTCGTGGTCACCCCGCACCTCGGTGCGTCGACCGACGAGGCTCAGGAGAAGGCCGGCGTCTCCGTCGCGCGCTCGGTGCGCCTCGCCCTCGGCGGGGACCTCGTTCCGGACGCCGTCAACGTGGCCGGCGGCGTCATCGACCCGTACGTGCGCCCTGGCATCCCGCTCACCGAGAAGCTCGGCCAGATCCTTTCCGGTCTCGCCCAGTCCCCGCTCACGAGCCTCGACGTCGAGGTGCACGGCGAGCTCAACGGCTACGAGGTCAGCGTGCTGCGCCTGGCCGCGCTCAAGGGCGTTTTCACCCCGATCGTGAGCGAGACGGTGTCGTACGTGAACGCGCCGCTGCTCGCCGAGCAGCGCGGCGTCGCTGTGCGCCTCGTTCAGGATGACGTCAGCGAGGAGTACCGCAACGTCATCACGCTGCGCGGCGCGCTCGCCGACGGCAGCCAGGTCTCGGTGTCCGGCACCCTGACCGGCCCGAAGCAGATCGAGAAGCTCGTCGCGATCAACGGCCACGCGGTCGAGCTGCCGATCGAGAAGCACCATGTCGTCATGCTCTACACCGACCGCCCCGGCATCGTCGCGGTCTACGGGCAGCGCTTCGGCGACGCGGGCATCAACATCGCCGGCATGCAGATCGCGCGCGAGACGGCCGGCGGCCAGGCGCTGTCCGTGCTCACGCTCGACTCGCCGATCCCGGAGACCCTCCTCGATGAGGTGCGCGAGGCGATCGACGCCGACCTGTTCCGTCAGATCGAGCTCGTCGAGGCCTGACCCGGCTCACGAAGAACCGCCGCCCCCGAACGATAGGGGCGGCGGTTCTTCGCGTCGGGACGGCGTCAGTTCTCGACGGACCGCCGCACCAGGGTGACGAGCGCGTCGAGACCGGCCCCGGCGGGCACGACTCCGTCGGATCCGGCCGCGTCCAGCGCATTGTTGAAGAACAGGCCGTCGCTGAGCAGCAGCACGAGATCGAGCGCCGCCTGATCGCGGACGTGCGGGCTGATCCCCTCCGCGAAGCGATCGCGCATCCGGTGCAGAGCCTCCGCCGCGGACGAGCTGCCGCCCTGCGCCAGCCGGGATGCGGCGATGATCGCGCGGTCGAGCGAGTCGTCCATCATCACCGACGTGCGCAGGTAGTACTCGACGGGGCCTTCCGGCGCCTCGACCATCGTCGCGACGTCCTCCTCGACGAGACGGTCCAGGCGCCCGATCATCGCACTCGCGAGTTCGTCCTTCGACGCGAAGTGATAGAGCAGACCGCCTTTGGAGACGTCGGCGGCCCGTGCCACGGCGTCGAGGGTCGCGGTGCGCTCTCCCGCGGAGATGAGCAGGGCCTCGTAGGCGTCGAGAACGCGCTCACGGGCATGCGGAGGTCTGGCCATGTCTGTTACTATACCAGCTGGACGGTTAAGTAACTCGTCCTTCCGCGATGAAACCGAGAGGTGCACCATGTCCGCAACAGCGTCGATCTCCCTGCCGGGGACCGAGGACGGCCCCCGCGTCGGTGCACGCGGCTGGGCGGCGCTGGTCGTGCTCATGCTGCCGGTGCTGCTGGTCTCGGTCGACAACACCGTGCTGTCCTTCGCTCTGCCGGAGATCTCGACGGCGCTGAGCCCCAATGGCGTCGAGCAGCTCTGGATCATCGATGTCTACCCGCTCGTGCTCGCCGGGCTCCTGGTGACGATGGGCACGCTCGGTGACCGTTTCGGGCGGCGGAAGATGCTGCTCATCGGCGCCACCGGGTTCGCGCTCGTCTCCGCGCTCGCCGCATTCGCGCCCACGGCGGCGCTGCTGATCGCCGCCCGCGCTCTGCTCGGGTTCTTCGGCGCGATGCTCATGCCGTCGACGCTCTCGCTGCTGCGCTCGGTGTTCCAGAACCGCGAGCAGCGACGGCTCGCGATCGCCGTGTGGGCGGCCGCGTTCTCCGCCGGCTCCGCACTCGGGCCGATCGTCGGGGGAGTGCTGCTCGAGCACTTCGCGTGGGGATCCGTGTTCCTCGTCGCCGTGCCCGTGCTCATCCCGCTGCTGATCCTCGCACCGATCCTGGTGCCGGAGAGCCGGGATCCGAATCCGGGACGGATCGACCTGCTCAGCATCCTGATGTCGATGGCCACCATGGTGCCCGTGGTCTATGCGATCAAGGAGTTCGCCGTCGATGGCATCACCCCGCTCGTCGTGATCCTGATCATCGTCGGTGTCGGCATGGGCGTGCTGTTCGTGCGCCGGCAGCTGCGCGCGGAGGTCCCGATGCTCGACATGGCGCTCTTCCGCCGCGGCATGTTCAGCGGTGCGATCCTGGTGAACCTGCTCAGCGTCGTCGCCCTCGTGGGCTTCCTCTACTACGTGTCGCAGCATCTGCAGCTCGTGCTCGGGTTGAAGCCCGTCGAGGCAGGCCTCGCGCTCATCCCGGGTATGGGCATGATGATCGTCTCCGGCCTCGTCGTCGTGCCGATCGCGCGCCGCGTGCGCCCCGAGATCCTCGTCCCGGCCGCCCTGGTGTTCTCGCTCGCGGGCTATCTCGTGGTGGCCTTCACCACGCATGCGCACGGCGTGGCGCCGCTGATCGTCGCGTTCGTGCTGCTCGGCATCGGCATCGGCGCGGCGGAGACCGTCTCCAACGAGCTCATCCTCGCCGCGGCCCCGCCGGAGAAGGCTGGCGCGGCCAGTGCCGTGTCCGAGACGGCGTACGAGCTGGGCGCCGTGCTCGGCACCACGATCCTCGGCGGAATCATCACCGCGTTCTACCGCACCTCGCTGGTCGTGCCGGCGGGCGTGCCGGAGGCGCTGGCCGATCGCGCGAAGGAGACTCTCGCCGGAGCGTTCTCCGTGGCGGAGCAGCTGCCGGGGGCGCTCGGACAGGCGCTGCAGCAGGCCGCATCCGAGGCGTTCGGCACCGGCGTCATGGTGACCTCGCTCATCGGAGGCTTCCTGGTGGTCTGCGCCGCGACGATCGCCGCGCTCACCCTCGGGCGCCGGCTCGGCAACTGACCGCCATTCTCGAGTCGTCCCCCTCAGCACGGTCCATAGGTCGTTCTGAGGGGGACGACTCTTTGTCGGGAGGGTCTCCGGCTCCCGATAGCCTGGGATCCTCCACCCGTAACGAATCGCAAGGAGCGCCCGTGTCGGAATCGTCGTCCCGTGTCGTGAAGCTGGCTGTCATCCCCGGTGACGGCATCGGTCCCGAGGTCGTCACCGAGGCGGAGAAGGTGCTCGACGCCGTCACCGCCTCGAGCCCCGTGACGTTCGAGAAGACCCGGTTCTCGCTCGGCGCCGCGCGCTTCCTGGAGACGGGCGAGACGCTGACCGATGAGGATCTGGATGCGATCCGCGCGCACGACGCGATCCTGCTCGGCGCCGTCGGCGGGCAGCCGGGGGATCCGCGCCTGAAGGACGCGAACATCGAGCGCGGGCTGTTGCTGAAGCTCCGTTTCGAGCTCGACCACTACGTGAACCTGCGTCCGTCCAAGCTGTACCCGGGGGCACCGGGTCCGCTGGCGGATCCGGGCGAGATCGACTTCGTCGTCGTGCGCGAGGGCACCGAGGGACCCTACGTCGGCAACGGCGGCGCGATCCGCAAGGGCACCCCGCACGAGGTCGCGAACGAGACCAGCGTGAACACCGCGTTCGGTGTGGAGCGGGTGGTGCGCTACGCCTTCGCGCTCGCGGAGAAGCGCCGAAAGAAGCTCACACTCGTGCACAAGACCAACGTGCTGGTGCACGCCGGCGCGATCTGGAAGCGCATCGTCGACGAGGTGGCGCAGGAGCACCCCGACGTGGCCGTAGACTACCTGCACGTCGATGCGGCCACGATCTTCCTGGTCACCCACCCTTCGCGCTTCGACGTGATCGTCACCGACAACCTCTTCGGGGACATCCTCACGGATCTGGCCGGCGCCGTCACCGGTGGCATCGGCCTCGCCGCCTCGGGCAACATCAACCCCGACGGCGCGTTCCCGTCGATGTTCGAGCCCGTGCACGGCTCGGCACCCGACATCGCGGGCCAGCAGAAGGCCGACCCCACCGCAGCGATCCTCTCGGTCGCCCTGCTCCTGGACCACCTGGGGCTGAGCGACGAAGCCGCACGCGTACAGCGTGCCGTCGAAGAGGACATCGCCGCGCGGGACGGCGCCCGCACCACCGAACAGACCGGCGCGGCGATCATCGCCCGACTCCAGGCGTAACCTGAAGTCAGCGCACGACGCCGCACCCTTCGACCTGTCAGGACGCATTCATGACCATCGAACTCCCTCTTCAGGCTCCGTCACCCGCCGGACTCATCTGGCGCGTCACCCGTAACGAGGACGCGCGCTCCGACGCCGACCGCGAGGAGATCCTCGCCGCGCCCGGCTTCGGACAGCACTTCACCGACCACATGGTCGATCTGTGCTGGTCGGACAAGGGCGGCTGGCACCGTCCTCGAGTCTCGCCGTACGGCCCCATCGAGCTCGACCCGGCCGCCGCCGTGCTGCATTACTCGCAGGAGATCTTCGAGGGCCTCAAGGCCTACCGGCACGCGGACGGATCCGTGTGGACCTTCCGCCCCGACCGCAACGCCGCCCGCCTGCAGCGTTCTGCGCGGCGCCTGGCTCTTCCCGAGCTGCCGACCGAGTTGTTCATCGAGTCGCTCAAGCAGCTCGTCGCCGTCGACTCCTCCTGGGTGCCCAGCAACCCCGAGGAGAGCCTCTACTTCCGCCCGTTCATGTTCGCCAAGGAGGCCTTCCTCGGTGTGCGCGCCGCGAAGAAGGTGGCCTACTACCTCATCGCGAGCCCGGCCGGTGCGTACTTCCCTGGCGGCGTGCAGCCGGTGAACATCTGGCTGTCCCGTGACTACGCCCGCGCCGGTCACGGCGGAACGGGCGCGGCCAAGACCGGCGGCAACTATGCCTCGAGCCTGCTCCCGCAGGAGGAGGCGTACAAGAAGGGCTGCCAGCAGGTCCTGTTCCTCGACGGCGAGTACATCGAGGAGCTCGGCGGCATGAACCTCGTGCTCGTCACCCGCGACAACAAGCTGATCACCCCGGCCAGCGACTCCATCCTCGAGGGCATCACGCTCGCGTCGATCCTGCAGCTCGCGAAGGACCGCGGGCTGGAGGTCGAGCAGCGCAAGGTCTCCATCCAGGAGTGGCGCGACGGTGCCGCGTCCGGCGAGATCGTCGGCGCATTCGCCTGCGGCACCGCCGCGGTCGTGGTGCCGATCGGCACGCTCATGGCGGACGACTTCGAGATCGTGCACGCGGGCCCCGCGTCGACCGAGCTCGCGATGTCGCTGCGCGAGGAGCTCACCGACATCCAATACGGCCGTCGTGAGGACACCCACGGCTGGCTCGTCCGGCTGGACGCCTGACCCGCCGCACGATCCACGCCGTCTCCGACACGGAGGCGGCGCATGAACTGCGATCCCTGACAGGAGAGGACCCCGCTATGAAGCTGGCCATGGTCGGACTCGGACGGATGGGGGCGAACATCGTGCGCCGCCTCATGCGCGGAGGGCACGAGTGCGTCGTCTACGACGTCAACCCGGATGCTGTCGCCGCACTCGTGGCGGAGGGGGCGATCGGCGCGACCGATTACGCCGACCTGGCGGCAAAGCTCGACGGGCCGCGCGTCGTCTGGCTGATGATCCCGGCCGGGCTCACCGGGCGCGTCGTCGACGAGCTCAGCGAGGTGCTGCAGCCCGGCGACATCCTCATCGACGGCGGCAACTCGAACTACCGCGACGACGTGCGCCGCGCCAAGGCGCTGCGGGAGAAGGGCCTGAATTACGTCGACGTCGGCACCAGCGGCGGGGTCTTCGGCCTGGAGCGCGGCTACTGCCTCATGGTCGGCGGGCCCGACGAGGCATTCGCGACGATCACCCCGATCCTGAAGACCATCGCCCCGGGCGTGGGCGAGATCGAGCGCACCCCGGGCCGTACCGGTGAGCTCGGCGACGAGGAGCTCGGATTCCTGCACTGCGGGCCGTCCGGTGCCGGTCACTTCGTGAAGATGGTGCACAACGGCATCGAGTACGGCGTGATGGCGGCGCTGGCCGAGGGGCTGAACCTGCTCGAGAACGCCGACGCGGGGATCCGCGAGGCCGAGCACTCCGCCGAGGTGGCACCTCTCGAGGAGCCCGAGTACTACCAGTTCGACATCGACACCCCGAAGGTCGCGGAACTGTGGCGGCGCGGATCCGTCATCTCGTCGTGGCTACTCGACCTCACCGCCGCGGCTCTGCAGGGCAACCCCACGCTCGACGGCCTCGCCGGCCGGGTGTCCGACTCGGGCGAGGGCCGCTGGACGGTCAAGGCCGCCGTCGACGTGGGCGTGCCGGTGCCGGTGCTCGCCGCCTCGCTGTTCGAGCGCTTCGCGTCGCGGGACGAGGACCTGTACGCGAACAAGGTGCTCTCCGCGATGCGCCTGCAGTTCGGCGGGCACAAGGAGCTGCCCGCGGGCGACGTGCTCGAGGCCGGCGGCAACAAGGCCGAGACGACGGGCTGATCGCGCGTCTGGATAGGCTGAGCGTGTGAAGATCGCTCGGTTCAGCCACAACGACGGCATCAAGTACGGGATCCTCGACGAGGGCGAGCTGGTCGTGCTGGCCGGCGACCCGATGTTCGCGGGCTACGAGACGACGGGGGAGCGGGTGCCGCTGGCCGATGTGGCGCTGCTCGCCCCGGTGATCCCGCGGTCGAAGGTGGTCTGCGTCGGCAAGAACTACCACGACCATGCCGCCGAGATGGGCGGCGAGGCGCCGGCGGAGCCGCTGCTGTTCCTCAAGCCGAACACCGCGGTGATCGGCCCCGGTGACACCATCGTGCGTCCGAATGCGCTCTCGGAGCGCACCGAGCACGAGGGCGAGCTCGTGGTCGTGATCGGGCGCATCGCCAAGAACGTCGCCGCGGAGAACGCGCAGCAGTACGTGTTCGGCTACACGGTCGGCAACGACGTCACGGCTCGCGACCTGCAACGCAAGGACGGCCAGTGGTCGCGCGCGAAGGGCTTCGACACGTTCTGCCCGCTGGGACCGTGGATCGAGACCGATGTCGACCTGGACGTCGCGGAGCTCACCACCCGGGTGAACGGCGAGGTGCGCCAGCACGCCCCTCTCACCGACATGATCCACTCCGTCGCCGACATCATCGCGTATGCCTCGGCCGTCTTCACGCTGCTGCCGGGCGATGTGATCATGACCGGCACTCCGGCCGGCGTGGGCGCCTTCGAGGCCGGTGACACGGTCGAGGTCGAGATCTCCGGAATCGGGACGCTGCGCAACGCTGTGCGCGACGCCGTGCCCGCGTCGTGACCGCAGCGATCCTGACCGAACAGGAGCGCACCAGGATCCAGCGTCGCACCGTCGGAATCCTCTCGCTCGGTCAGGTCCTCGGCGGAATCGCCTTCGGCGCGACGGTCTCGCTGGGCGCGCTGCTCGCGGCGGACATCTCCGGCAGCGACGCGCTCTCCGGCCTCGCCACGGCCTCGGTGACGCTCGGTGCGGCCGTCGCCGCGATCCCGCTGGCGCGCCTTGCCGGGTTGCGCGGCCGCCGCCTCGCGCTGACGGCGGGCAACCTGCTCGCCCTGGTCGGCATCGTGGTGGTGATCGGCGCGGCGGCGATCCGCGTGTTCCCGCTGCTGCTGGTCGGGATCATCATGATCGGCATGGGCAACGCCGGGAACCTGCAGTCCCGGTTCGCCGCGACCGATCTCGCCCAGCCGCAGCATCGCGGTCGGGATCTGTCGGTCGTCGTGTGGGCGACCACGATCGGAGGGGTCGCCGGGCCCCTGCTGCTCGGACCGGGCGAGCAACTCGGGCGGGTGATCGGCATGCCGGAGCACACCGGCTCCTACCTGTTCTCGCTGGTGGCGCAGGTCGCGGCGTTCGCCCTGTACCTGATCGCCCTCCGGCCGGATCCGCTGCTCACCTCGCGCATGCTGCCCGAGACCGGATCCGTCGCGGCCGGCATCGAGCGCGTCGACCGCCCGGTCGCCGCCCGCTACGCGATCTTCGCGATCGCCGGCTCGCACGTCACGATGGCCTCGGTCATGGCGATGACCCCGGTGCATCTGTCGCACATGGCCATGGCCGGCGGGGTGATGGGCGGCATGCACGACGGGATGTCGATGGAACTCGACGTCACGGTGCTCGTCGGCGTGACCATCGCCATGCACGTGGCCGGGATGTACGGACTGTCGCCGGTGTTCGGCATCCTCTCCGACCGCTGGGGCCGGCTGCGCACCGTGCTGCTCGGGCAGGCGCTGCTCGTCGTATCGCTGTGCTTCGCGATGTTCGCGGGGGAGACGCCGTGGGGCGTCATGGTCGCGCTCATCCTGCTGGGCCTGGGCTGGAGCGCCGCGACCGTCGCCGGTGCGGCTCTGCTCACCGAGGCGTCGGCGCCCGCGCTGCGCACGCGCCGCCAGGGGCGCAGCGACTCGATCATGAGCCTGAGCGCGGCCGGCGGTGCGGTGCTGGCGGGCGTCATCCTGCAGTCGTTCTCCTACGCGGGCCTCGCGATCGCCGCCCTCGTGGTCGTCGTCTCTATCGTCGCGCTGTCGCCCTTCGGGAAGCGATGAGGGGGCGCCCCAGCAGCTGGAGCGAGGTCGGCGAGGCGTACGCAGCCTCGTACGCCGCGCTCTGTGCCGGGACCGGTGTCGTGCTGCGGGAGCTGCTCAAATCCGGGGCGGGGCGCACTCTGGTCGATGTCGGCGCGGGAACCGGCGAGCTCGCCTCGTCCTTCGCCGAGGACGGGTGATCGTCGATGCGCGGGAGCCGGAGCCGAGCATGTGGGAAGTCTCGACGCGTCGCCATCCGGGACTGCGGATCAGCGAAGGCGCGCCGCAGCCGCCGAGCTGCGGCGCGTGCCGCGCGGCACGATGGTGGCGACGATCTGGACCGAGTCGCCGTCGTGGCGGTGGGCTGAGGTGTGCGAACGCGCGGGACTGGAGGCTGCCTCGGGCGGGCGGCTTCGCGCCGACCAGGACTTGGAGCGGAACGTCGACGGCTTCGCGCGGATGCTTGCGAAGAGCGGATGGGTCGATCCGGACGTCCGCGAGCGGCCTTGGATGTGGGAGGCCCCGACGACGGCGCTGTGGCGGTCGGTCGAGGGCGGGGTGGCGGGCGCCGGCTCGTACTACCTCGGCCTCGACCGGCACGACCGCCGTCGGTTCCGGAACGGCTTCGACGCGCTGAGCGCCGAGCGCGCGGTGCAAGGGATCCTGTCGCTGGAGCACGCGGCGGCCATCGCCGTGGCCCGTCGCGGCTCAGGACCCGCCCGCAACTAGAATCGAAGGGCTATGGCTACTCCCGATCCCCGCACCACGACCGCGTCCGGTGCTGACGTCCGCGTCCGCTTCTGCCCCTCGCCGACGGGTCTGCCGCACGTCGGCATGGTCCGCACGGCGCTCTACAACTGGGCCTACGCCCGGCACACCGGCGGCAAGATGGTGTTCCGCATCGAGGACACCGACGCCGCGCGCGACAGCGAGGAGAGCTTCCGCCAACTCGTCGACGCGCTGACCTGGCTGAAGATCGACTGGGACGAGGGCGTCGAGGTCGGCGGCCCGCACGGGCCGTACCGCCAGTCGCAGCGCGGTGACATCTACCAGGGCGTGATCGAGAAGCTCAAGGCCGCCGGATCCGTGTACGAGAGCTACTCGACGGCGGAGGAGATCGACGCCCGCAACGAGGCGAACGGCCGCGCGAAGCAGCTCGGCTACGACAACTTCGACCGCGACCTCACCGAGGAGCAGCGGGCCGCGTTCCGCGCCGAGGGTCGCCAGCCGGCGCTGCGCCTGCGGGTTCCCGACGAGGACCTGACCTACGTCGACCTCATCCGCGGCGAGGTGACCTTCCCCGCGGGATCCTTCCCCGACTTCGTGGTCGTGCGTCCGAACGGCGCTCCGCTGTACACGCTCGTGAACCCGGTCGACGACGCGCTCATGGGCATCACGCACGTGCTGCGCGGCGAGGATCTGATGCCGTCGACAGCGCGTCAGCTCGCGCTCTACGGTGCGCTCATCGACGCCGGCGTGACGACCTTCGTGCCGCGCTTCGCGCACATGCCGCTCGTGCTGGGGGAGACCGGCAACAAGAAGCTCAGCAAGCGCGACCCGCAGGCCGACCTGTTCCTGCACCGCGAGCGCGGCTTCATCCACGAGGGCCTGCTGAACTACCTCGCGCTGCTCGGCTGGTCGATCGGCCCCGACCGCGACGTGTTCTCGCTCGAGGAGTTCACGGCCGCGTTCGACATCGTCAACGTGAACCCGAACCCGGCCCGCTTCGACCAGAAGAAGGCCGAGTCGATCAACGGCGACCACATCCGCAAGCTCGAGGCGAAGGACTTCGCCGAGCGGATCCTGCCGTACCTCGCCGCCGCCGACGTGTTCGACGGGGAGCCGACGCACGAGCAGCTCGTGCTGGCCTTCCGCGCCGCCCCGCTCGTGCAGGAGCGCGTGCAGCTGCTCGGCGAAGTGCCCGGCCTGCTGGGCTTCCTGTTCTCCGACCAGGTCTCATACGACGAGGACGCGCTCAAGGGGCTGCCCGCGAACGCCGCCGAGGTGCTCACGGCATCCGTCGTGGCGCTCGAGCCGCTCGATACGTTCACGCCGGAGGCGATCCAGGATGCCCTGGCGGCCGCGCTGATCGACGGTCTCGGTCTCAAGCCCCGCGTCGCCTACGGCCCGCCGCGCGTCGCCCTGAGCGGACGCCGGGTGTCGCCGCCGCTCTTCGAGTCGATGGAGCTGCTCGGCAAGGACGAGACGCTCCGCCGCCTCCGCGCGCTGGCCGAGTTCCTGGGCTGACCCGATCGCGGGCCGGGGCGGGGGAGCGCGACGCGCGCGGGATCTCGCCCCGGTTTGGATCCCGGGATCAGCTCGGGTAAGCTTGACTCTCGGTGCGAGGCTCCGGTTTCGCCCTTGGGGTATGGTGTAATTGGCAACACGGCTGATTCTGGTTCAGTTGTTCTTGGTTCGAGTCCAGGTACCCCAGCCAACAGAGAAGGCCCGGAAACCCTGAGGAAAGTCAGTGATCCGGGCCTCTGTCGTTTCCTGATGGGGGAGAGCGGATCCGGGTTATAGGCCAGATTGGCCCATAACCCCAGGGTGGTCTAGATCCCGGGCAGCACGGATCTCTCGAACATTGCGGTTGCGCCCAACGCATCAACTTCAACCGGACCAGGAAACTGACGAGCCGCGCATTATTGGTTCATCTCGTGCCCGCTGGTTGCGCGCCCGTGCCTACCATCAGGGGCCAACGAACAGCTCCGCCTGGCTGAGTGAACGACCGCTCTCATGGAGATATTCTGACCAGCCGATGGAGCGGTAGAAACCAACTGCATCCGGCGAAGACAGAGCGTGCAACCGGCCGTGGGCGGCTGTCAGAGCTTGCGTTACGCGTCCGCCAACGCCACGGCCTCGGTGGCTCTTGTGTACCTCGAAATAGTCAAGTTCAGTCGTCAATAGCTCTGGTGGCGCTGTGTATCCGACCAGAAGCAGGGGCTTGGTATTGACGAGCGCACGAGCCACAGGGACGCCGTCCTCGGCAACTGAGTAGATCGCATAGTCTCGTTCATCAGGCCCCGGCGTTGCATCCCAGGAATAGTCGTACCCGGAGTCGTAGTCGAACCGGTTAACTCGGGACATCACGAGAGGCATCCCACAATCATCCCGGTTCTCCGACATCACACAGTGCAGCAGCCCTTGTGCGTGTTCGTCGCGACAAAGTTGATGAGCGACATCTCGCTGGACGTGGACTGGTGCTGCTGGGAACTCGACGTCAACAGGGCCTGCGTGCTAACGGGATCTCAGGCCTCGGCGCCGTATGGACTCCATCTGCCGAGGAACGGCTTCAGCTGCTCAAGTGTCGGCTCTGACACCTCAGGGAGTATCAATAGCAAAGACACCCACGTTGATCGGGTACTGGCCTACCTCGATGCAACCGCGCTGCCCCCCGCACCAGGAGGAGTCACCCCGACCGTCCGGAGGTGATGCCTTGTTCAAGGATCTGATGCGCGACGTCTGGAGATAGCCGATGGCAGCACCCGAAGATTGGATCGTATCCACTGGCGTCAGGCCTGTGTACGACAACCTCGCAGACCTCGTCGTGCCCGATCAGGTGTTGAGCGACCCGAGCCGCTCCCTGATCGCCAAGGGACTGTTCACGCTGTTGCTCACTGAGCAGGGGGCCAACCCGTCAATCACTACGACGAGGCCTACGAGGACCCGGATGATATCGCTGCGGCGATCGACGAGCTTGTGAGGGCAGGACTCGCCGTCCGCGTCGAGCGATAGGCGCTGGGCAATGGCTCGCCTCGCCGGGTGTGTCCGCGCACCGCCGAGGTGATTCTGCGATACGCGGACACCCGCGCCTACCGGATCTGCAGCTCTCCAGGTGGCTGGGTGTTCTGCGACCAGCCGATATTGCCCCCTCCGCCCGGAGACGACGGCGCCTCGTTGCTGTTGCCTCCGCCGCTGGTTGACTCCTCGTAGTCAGGCCGGCTCATTGTCGCTCTCCATTCGTGTAGCCATTTCTTCTCTGAGGTTGCTGCCTCGGGCGGCCTCGGTTACGCGCCCGATCGACGAGCCCTGGCCGAAATAGGCGTATCCAACGCTTGTCTCACCACCGGAATCGGCATCGCCGCTACTCCAAGCGATGCTGTCTTCGTAATCCGGTCTTCCCATGCGAGTCATCCTCCAAGAACTTCGATGCTGAACACGATTGAAAGTGAAATCGCGGCAACCGCAAGCGCTGCGAATCCCACCCAGACCCACTGGGCGCGCGCGGCCAGATCATCTTCGCGCGCGGCGAGCACGGTTGCCTTGTCTTCGACGAGCTCGGCCTCGACCTGCGCGGCGGTATGCCCGCAATCAAGGTGTCGATCGACCAGACGTCGTGCTTGAACCGCGATGCGCTTCGCTGGTCGGAGCGCAACTGCCGCGCACGCTAGCGCGACACACGCCAGTGCGAGCGAGACCACGCCGAAGAGCGGCACAACCTTCCAAAGCTGTGCGGTCGCGGCTGCGACCAGCACGCCTGCAGAAACGGCGAGGAAGGAAGCCTTGTTTGTCACGCTCGTCGTGCGTTCGGCGGCGTCGACGCCCAGGCGATCGAGCTCCTCGTTGAGCAGGCGGACTCGTGCCCAGCGCTTGCGGTTCTCCGCGTCGGGGTCTGGCTTCTTCACATTTCAAGGCTAGCCGTGGCCGCGGACACTAATTTCGGGCCGCGAAGTTGGTTAGTCTTTCCGATTCGCGAACGGACGTCGACCGTGCTCGGGCCGTGCAACGAAATCTGCGATGAGGTGATGTTCCAGGGCAGCGACAAACGCATCGGATTCGTCTTCGGCCGCGCGCCAGCAGACGACTAAATCGGCTGCATCTTCCAGTTGGAAGATCCACACACCGCCGCCGTGAGTGTCGGCCGTGCCAGCGCCGGTCCGTCGATATTGCTTGAGTCGTCGGTGAACACCATCCCGCCGTGAGCCGTGAGTCGCGAGCCCGATATAGATCACCTCGGCGCCATCGATCCACTCCGCTTGTAGCCGCTCAACTGGCGCCGTGAAGTCCCTGCTTCGTCCAGCTGCGCTTCGGGCAAGGAACACCGGAGGCGTCGCGGGGGAGCGGAGGACCACATAGATGCCAGGACTCTTCGTTGCGCCGTGCTGCCGAAGTTCCTCGAACGTGACGAAGCCTTCGTACCCGGCTGCCGCGAGCGCCGTACGCGTCCAGGCGGTTGGAACGTGGGCGTCGAACGTCGCCGTCGGGGTGGTCACGGGGAAAGACTAGCGACGGCGAACGACATAGCTTTTGTGCTCGCGAAATGGACGGCTGCGCCTGCGTGGCGGGGCCTTCTCGTTGTGATGGTAACTCTGGGAGTATCGGGGGATGGGATTTTTCAAGCGGCTCTTCGGTAGGGATGCCGAGGCGCAGGCCAATTCAAGTACCGTCTTGGTTTCGGCACCAGAGCCGCCGCGGGCATCACAGGGGCCGCGTATCGAGATCAGCTACTCCTTCGGTGGTGAGGAGGATCTCGTCAAGCTGACGGGGACGACCACGTTCGCGAGAGAGGCCATGACGCGTCTCGCCGAGAGACATGGGATCGACGTCGGCGGATACCTCGAGACGGCGGGAACGCTGCAGCGAGAGCCGGACAATCCAGCGGACCCCATGGCCGTCGCGGTTCACGTCGAAGGGGAGAAGATCGGCTACCTCCCCGGGTATCTCGCCCGGTGCGTTGATCTCTCGGCGGACGGCGCTCGCACCGCTCAAGTACAAATCTTCACGGAGATGCTGCCGAAGGGTCTGCGGGCTGAGGCGTGGGCATGGCTGGCTGAGGGCGAGCCAGAGTGGCAGTGGACGGAGTTCAATCGTCCGGCGCTGTCGCCGGGTGCGAAGGTTGCAGAGCACCAGGCTGGTATCGACAAGATGGTGGCTGATGCGCTGGCAGGAGGCGGCTCGCGGGCGCAGTCCTTCGCAGGAGGCATGGTCAATGGCGTGCACTACTTACAGTTGGTCGAGCCCATCAAGCAACTCAAGCGCGAGGGCCGGCTCGAGCACGCGCTGGTGCTGTGCACCGCGGCGATCCAGGGGGCTGAGGCCGCGCGTGAAGGCCGGGAACCCGCGCCGTGGTACACCGAGCAGGCTGCGATCATCTACCGCAAGCTTGGTCGGCGTGACGACGAAGTCGCGGTGCTACGTCGGTGGCTGACTGTCTGCCCGCCGGAACGTCGGGAAGGAAGTCGCATCAAGGAGCGCTTCGAGAAGCTGACCTAGTCCCTCCGTGCGCGGCGTGCAGGTTAGGCGCGGAGCGGACCGTCGAACTCGGTGCCTGAGGCGAGCCGCTCCCGGGTCTGGTTTTCGCCCTCCGAGCCTGACTCGTCACATGCGATAGTTCTAACTTCGGCACCCATCTTGTACATCTCCCGCTCGCGACTACCGCTCAGCTGTTACGCGGCCGTCTCCCACAGCGTCAAGTAAGCATCGAGATACGCCGTGATTGCCGCCTCACTTGCCCGCACCCCTCGGGACTGCGGCAGCATCACCGCGCCTCGGCGTGCATCGATCACGGCGACCCGCTCGCCAGGGTAGGCGCCACTGAGAAGTTCCAGGACGACTGCCGCCGCACCCGGCGTGAGGGGTTCCTTCGCCGTGTGCACGTGCACGAACATGTCGGAGTGGTCCTGCAGAGTGAGAACGAACTGCGGATACACCGACACCAGGTGCTCGCCGTCATGGTCGTCGTAGTAACGGCGGTTGCGGGCGGTGCGGCCGTCGACCGCTCCGAGGCTGCGCAGTGCGGGCACCAGTCCTTCGGCCACTTCCTCGAACGATGGGCGCTGCTGAGGGGTCGCCGCGGTGAGAGCCCGGCTGAGGTCGTCGCTGGTGAACCCGGACCGCACATGTCGGCGGATGGCTGCGAAGAGCCGCCCGTAGAAGTAGGCGAACTGCCGCTGGTCGCTCGCAGCAACGACTTGGCGGTAGTGCTTGCGCACGCATGCCGGACGTCGCGCGGACTTCAACGCGACGAACTCGGCGAGGTGGGTAGCGGAGGGGATGTGACGCTCTTGGCGCTCACCGCTCATTGCGAACCCCCTTGTGTTCCTTAGGGGATCCGTTCATGATCCGCCCCGTGGTGGTGTCGCGCTTGAACCACATGTCGTTGTGCTTGAACTCAGTGCGGGAGCGAACGGCGCCCTTGCGGTACCCGTTCCCAGTGTTCTTGGCCATCTTGTTGCCTCTCGATCAGTGCGGGTCATCTGATCCCGCACTCAGTAGTCGGATGAGAGGCGAAAAGAGTTAGTTAGGCTCGGCAGTCGCTGCAGACTCCATCAACGATGCGGCTCCGCGGCGTCAGGCAAAAGCAGGCGGTGCAAACAACGTCGAGCGAGTCACTGCGTTCATGAGGGCACTTTCCGCACCGCGGACAATACGGCTTCTTGCACGCAGGACAGGGATATCCGCGGCGCTGGAACGACTCACCACAACACGTCCCGGACAGGAGGGGTCGGCTATCCCACTCGCGATCGACGAGCCGGGGGAGCTCCGGCACACCCCACAGATCTTCGCCGGAAAACACCGCGACGATGCCGTTCGGCGCCCCCACAGCGTTGAGGTAAAACTCTTCCGCGCTGCCGAACCGTCCGGGCCAGCTGGCCCGGCGGACAACGTCGACGCCGTCTCCGACATTACGAAGCTGGTGACCGGCCGGGACCTGCTGTCCCGGCCACGGGTAGATGAACGGCCAGCCGTGCTCAGGATCGGCATGGATGCTGGCACTCGTGACAGTCATCGTCTGCCGTTCAATCAGCACAACAGCCCCGAAATGAGGAAGGTGCTGAGCGATCGCAATCGCGCACACAGGCCGGCTCGCCGATGAGCCCTCGTACAGATCGAGAACGTCGCGTGCGCGCGGCACTCGCCCGTCAAGGAACTGCTTCACGCTCGCAGGAGGTAACAGAAGGCTCTGGGCAACCCGATCGCAGACCGTCTCAAGGATCGCCTCGTGATCGTCCTGGTCGTAGATCCAGTTTGCGACATCGTCGTCGCTGTTCACGAGGTGGTGGCCGACCTCATGGGCGATCGTGAAATTGTGGCGGTTGCTGTGCGGGGTCGGCGCGTAGAAGAGCACACCGTCCTCGAGGAAAGAGACACCATCGCAGGCGCCACCAGCGCCACGCGTCTCGGCAAGGCCTGCGGAAGCAACCGCGCGAACACCGAACACAGGCTCCACAGCACCGCCCGGGTCCGCCGCGAACCGCAACACATCGGCCTCGGGAAGGCGCTGGATGAGACGAGCGACGGCGCGGTCGATGTTCATTGACGTGAACTTCCGGACTCGCCGCTTGACGCAACGAGGTGTTCGAGGAGCTCGCGAATCTGTTCCACGTCCGGCTCTTCCCCGCGATGAACCGTCGCTGTCGCACGAGTCAGCAACTGCGCTTCAGCCACCGACCGCGCGACATGTCGCAGCGTCTGCCACTGCTCGACGAGCGCGACAAACCACTCACTCCTGCGGAGAATAGTGTGGATGGTTGGTGCATCGCTCACCCGCGTCACGGTGAAAGCGTCCGCGGAAACTCTCAGGGCATCCCCGATATCTTGCAGCAACGCGGGGAGCAGTTCGATGCCTTCGCGGCTCTGCCAACTGGCGATCTCCGCGTTCGAGAATTGCCACCCTCGCTGGGCGAGCCGATCCCGAAGCTGCGAGACATTCAAGCCCGACTTCACACGCGCCTGCTTAAAGGCAGCAGGATCGATCGCAAGGCCCGGCGTGGGTGCGACGCCCAACATCGCTGCAATGGGGTCCTCCTCAACCGGCGGTGCACCACGAGTACTCACCCATGCGGCGTCCGCGATATCGGCGAGCTCCAACAATTCGCTGCGCTCTCCTGCAGTCGCGCCCGCGTCGTCAAGGAGCTGCGTCCGCAGAACTGGCATAGCGATAAGCCTGTCCAGAAGCTCTGCCTTCTGTTCCTCGTTCACGGTGTCACTCCTTCCCCAAATAGGTTCTCAACTTCTTCAAACCGGACGTCCTCAACTGGCTGATGCGCGGCGGCGACACCCCTAGCTCTTTTGCCAACTGGTCACGGCCAGCGTCATCGAATACCTGCCGAGTAATCACGAACCTCTCGTTCTCCGAAAGTAACTGCATGCCATCAAGCAGCTCGGGAATCCGAGCGGCGAGATCGACAGCGGCCTCCACCTCCGCGAACGCATCCTCACTTGCGTCATCGACAGGCTCGACGTCGAACTCGTCATCGTCGAACGACCGCCCCTGCTTCTTGACATGTTGCTTGCGCCCCCAGTCGTACGCCCTCCGCTGAGTGACTCGAATCAGGAACGCCTCCCAGTTCTTGATCTCCTCTGCGGGCGGCTTCTCTTGTAGTTCGCGGAACACTTCCTGCACCACATCGAGATCGCCGTCGGTCAGGCCAAACTTGCGCAGAAGCACAGCGGCCGCGGTACGAATCATCTTCTGACCGTGCTCCATGTAAAGCACACCGAGATTAGGCATCGTCATGACACAGTCACCCCAACTCGTCGCCGGCGTTCGTGTGGCTGCATGGTGGCTCCCTCATGGAGAAGTCGTGCAAGCGGTAAGAACAGTTAGCTCGATTCGTACCCTATCGACACGGATCGCCGAGGACACGCGGAGCTCGGACATGCCGTGACACTCGCCGACCATCGGTCGACTCGGTTGTGGGGTGACCGAGGCTGGCAGGGGAGGGTGCTTGTCTGTGGGGTGTTCGGTTCAATTACCTCCGTGGAGCCAGGAAAGCCCAACCGAGGTAGTAACCGCGCTGCAAGGAGCCCGCAACTCTCGATTCTGCATGGTCAGGTACTGGGTATGAGCCGGCCGGGCCACAGCCGCTCCGTGCACGGTGCCGTCTGCATTCCCGTCCCGCAACGCTCACGCTCAAGCACCGCAAGGCGTCGCACGATGGGGCCAGCCGCGATCAGCGTCGGCGCATCAGTTCAACGGTTCCGCGCGGAACCGAGGCACATCGTCGGCGTCATCTTCGTCGGGCCCGGAAATGACCAGCATGGCAACGCTGGTTGGAACCAAGGTCTCGATTTGCCAGTTCTGGTTCCAGCGAACAGCGATCGTGACATCGACGAAGTCGGTCGAGAAGTCAACCACCTCGCGTGTTGCGCCCCTTTCGCCAGGCGCGAGATCGCGGTAGGTCAAGACCTCTCCGAGAATCGTCCCGAACAGACCAACTCCGCGAGCGCGACACGCGGCCAAGGACGGGGGACGTTGCACGGCTTGCTCACCCGCCAGACGTATGTGATCTTCTGACGAGCGCTGGGGTACTGTTCGGGGTAGATTTCGACTGGCGGGGCACGCATGAAGGCGTATCAACCCGTGGCAGCAAGTACCATGAGAGCAAGCAATCGACTGATCTACTAGGGAATACGGTTCCCGCGCGGACCTGAACGTAGTGCCAAGTTCAATCAGTTGTTCTTGGTTCGAGTCCAGGTACCCCAGCAAGACGAAAACCCCCGGTAAATCGGGGGTTTTGTCGTTTGCGTGAGCGCGCCGCGCGGAGGCGATCCCCGTCTGATCCCCCGGGTGCGTCGCGCCCGCTCGCGCCGCGTCTCCTCTGCCACGATCTGGCCATGGGGAAACAATTTGATGACGACCTGTCCGTGCTACAGGGCTTGCAGTTCATTCAGGAGTCCGATTCAGCGAAGCATCTGCTGGCGTATGGCATCCGAGCGCTGAGGACGGCGGCGTTCATTGAGACGACGCGGGACCCGATCATGACGATGCTCTCGATCGGCGTTGAGAAGATGCTGAAGCTCGGCCTGGGATTGAACCATCTGGCGGCTACTCGCGGATGGCTCCCGCTGGCGGTTCTCAGGAACGATTACCGACACAACCTCATCAAGATGGAAGGACTCTTGCGCGAAGCAACCCACCTGAACGTCGGTCGAGCGATGCATCCGCACTACGTGAACGAAGCGCTTTCTGCTGTAGACAACGATCCTGTCTGGCTCTCACTTGTCGCCGCGCTCAACCGATATGGGCAGGAAGGGCGCTTCTACTTCCTGGACGCACTCGCGGACAATCCGCAACGTGAGGAAAGTCCTCAGGTGTTCTGGGATGCTGCTGAGCGCGTTGCACTTGAGAATGAGCCCGAACTGAACGACCTCTTCCAACGCATGATCAGTGACTACTCGCTCTCCGATGAGTTCTACCGCAAGCTCAACGAGCGCATGGCCGATAGCTTGCAGCGGTATTGGGATCTCGTTGCGATTGCAGGTGTTCAGGGCGTGCTCGGGGACCGCGGCAAGGGGTGGGGGCACGACTTTAAATTGATCGGGCGTCAGATCGCGGGTGGCTGAGCGGGCGTCTGCCAAGATGTGGCCGTGGGGAAGAACGATTTGAACAAGCGCATCCTGGACATTGCCGCAATCACAGAGAAGGAAGCTCAGCGCGCGGCAGACGCGGGCGACTTGGCCGAAGCTAAGCGCGTCATCTCCAACGGCATACGTGATCTGCGCGACTACAAGCGGGAGCTCACCGAAGCAGAGCGGTCAATCCGTGAGCAGTTCCAGGATGCCAAGTTGAAGAACCGTGCGTCGGGGCAGACCGTGGGCATGTTCGTCGGCAGCAAGACGCGCGCTGCGATGGCGCGAGGTCGCGCGGCTGAGGGGCGTCGGCTTTCGTCCAATCAGGCTGCTGTGTTGCAGCCGTACGCGCGGGCGAAAGCGAACGTCGACCGAGCGATTGCGGCGATGGACCGTGCCAAGGCGGACGTCACGAACGAGGCAGCACGGATGCGCGAGGGGAAATCCTCATCAGCCACCAGCGCGACGAGCGCACAGGCGACCGTGACCCAAGCACGCGCTGCCCCCACCGCTCCACCCCCTCCACCGCCCGTGCCTGCTCAGTGGGCAACTGACCCACATGGGCGGCATCAGCACAGATGGTGGGATGGAACGCGCTGGACGGAGCACGTCTCGAACGACGGGGTTGTATCCTCCGATCCGGTCTAGCCGTTCATGCTGACGACCAGCGCGAGCGCGGGGTGGCTCGCCACGGCGGCGAGGCAGGCCATGTCGTCGGCGTGATCGTCGCCGAACAGGCGCAGGTAATGCTTGTACATGGTGCCAACGCGTGTTGCTGTCCCACTCTTCGGGGCTACCTCGAGCGGAGCTCGTCCGTGTCGTGGCGCCGAGTTCCCTTCCTGGTCTGAGACAGGCGCGCCGCAGAACCATCGCGTCGACATCCCCTGAGCAGACCTGTCCTCGTTAGTTGGACCGCTGACTTAGTATGGTTAGGATCTTCGTGAGTTCGCCCGCAAGCGACTCGGGATGATCGGAGTGGCGGTGAGCGCGGGAAGGTCGCCTGGGGCATGTGGCGGCCGTGCCGGCGCTGAGCGGCAGGGGGTGTTGCCGCGCCGCCCGGAGTTCCCGTACCGATCGGGCGGTACGGGAACTCCTCCGCACGTGAGTGTGCGGCACGGGTCGCGTCCTGCCGGTGATCACGGCATATCCGTGACAGGAACCTACGATGTACTGGGTTCGGCACACGGCCGACAACGGAGGGGCCGGGAGGCGCGATGGAGGCGAAGGCCGCGAAGCGGGCCAATGGTGTGGAGACGCAGCGAGCCCTGCTCGTGGCGGCCGGCACGGTGTTCTCTCGGATGGCGTACGCGGAGGCCCGACTGAAGGACATCGCTGAAGAAGCGGGCATCAGCCAGGGGTCTCTGTACTTCCACTTCGGGAACAAGGATGACGTGGCGCGCGCTGTTCTCACTGTTCAGCAGGAGCGCATGGCCCAGGTGCTCGCCGACGTGCAGGCCCGTCCGGGATCCGGTCTGGACAGCATCCTGGGGCTGTTCGAGGGCCTCGCCGAACTGATCGCGATGGATGAGCTCGTGCAGGCGGGGATCCGCCTCTCGATGCAGCCCGCGACGGGGTTGGAGGTCGACTCCAGCACGCCCTACACGGCATGGGTCGATATCGCGGCTGCCGTCGTGCGCGACGGGGTCGCGGACGGGTCGATGTCAGCCGATCTCGAGGTGCGTGCGACGGCCGAGCTGTTGAACGAGATCTTCGTCGGTGCGCAGGTCCTCTCCGGGCTCGAGGACAAATGGGCCTCCCTGCCGCGTCGTGTCGCCGCGGCGCAGGCGGGAATACGGATGCTGCTCACGTCACCGCATCGATCGGCGTGATCGTTCGCGATGGTTGAGTCGGGTCACGGCACGGTGGGAACCGTGCAGGTCAGCCCCGGTTGATACACGCCGTAGCCGCGGCCCTCAGGATCCATCGACATGCCCACGTAGTTCTTGTAGAACGCGACGTGCGCGGTGAAACCGGTGTGCACGTGCATCATGTCCGTCGGATCGTCGTACTCGGCGTAGGTGCCGAGCAGCGCCGCGCGGACGGGCTTGCCGGTCGCTGTCGCGAGCTGGGCGGCGAAGGCCGACGCGTTGGCCGCGCAGAACACGTACTTGAGGAACTTGAACTTCGTCGTGATCGTGGAGCGCGACGGGAACGGCGTCTTCAGGATCGGCAGCAGGAAACCCTCGATGTAGTCGACGTCCTCCTTCACGACCCGATCGAGCGTCAGTACGGTGTTGTCGCCGGTGCCGCTCGTCGCGTAGCCCTTGGCGCCCTCCATCGCCCACATCGCGTGGTGGATCACCCGCGGGAACGCACAGCCCCAGAGCCAGGAGAAGCCGTCCGTCGCGAACGCCGCTTGGAACAGCGTGAGCGCGGCGGCGTCCTGGGTCGGCGCGACGAAGTCGTACTCGCCCCGGGAGTCCTTGTCGTTCGGATCCCGCTGCGTCGGGCCGAGCGTGGCCGTGATCGTGGTCGGGGCGCCCCCCGTGGACGGCACGGGGATGATCGGGGCACGGTCGTTGAAGCTGTTGACGAGGATGAGGCCGCCCATCCAGCCATGACCGAAGAAGCTCACCTCCTGCAGCGTGCCGGGCGCGTTCTGGCCGATGTCGCGGATCGCGGCGTACAGATCGGTGATCGACATCACGCTGAACTGGCCCGGCTTGAACCCGGTGCGGCTCACCCCGGCGGAGTCGGTGAACGTGCCGATGCTGGAGCGGCCGACGGCCCCGAACGTCGCCACCACGCTCGAGGTCTCGGTCTTCGTGCCGCCCGGGTAGGTCACGTCGATGCGGGTGACCTGACCGGCGCGAACGTCCATCATGAGGAATCGGAGATCCGCCTTCGCGGTGTTCTGCCGTGTCAGATACTTGCGGCGGTTCGTGGCCAGCACCTGGAAGTCGACGCCCTGGAACTCCCAGTCCACGCCGGCCATGATGATGTGGTTGCGCATGTCTCGGCCTCCTGCCGGTCGTCGTCCGCCACGGGACGGACGAGGCTCAGTTGGACGGCTGCCAGTCCTCTCCGACCTTGGTCCAGGTCGGGAGCGCGTCGTCCGCGCGCAGCTTGGCGAGGGTCGTGGGGAGCCGCACGAGCCACGGGTCGCCGACCGGCACCTCGTCGCCGGGCGCTCCGGTGGCCTCCTGGATCTCCTTGACGATCGGCACGTACAGCGAGCTGGAGATGTCGGGCGCGGGTCCGCCGTTCCAGATCTCGCCGGTCTCCAGGTAGTGCACGACCGCGGCCTCGAAGCCGGGACGGACCGGGAAGACCACGCGACCAGCGCCCGCTCTGAGGAAGTCGGCGAACTCGGTGTCGACGTCGTCGAGCAGCATCCGGTGCGACCAGGCGGGCTTCCAGCCCCAGAAGTACGGGTAGAAGAAGTAGACGATGTGCTCCCACTCGAAGGCCTGCTCGAAGAAGCGCACGTACGGCATCTGCTGCTCGCTGCGCGGCAGATCCGGCTGCGGGTAGCCCTCGATGGAGGTCTGCAGCGCGCCGAACGCGTCGAACTGCTGCGCGGTCAGCAGGGTGAGGCACTGCTTACGCAGCTCCGTCGTCACGATCCTCGAGTTCCACATCGGGTTGCGGCCGGAGATGACCACGCCGGCGGCGGCCGCCGCCTCGTCGAGCTGCGACTGGTAGGCCTGCTGCTTCGCGAGGTATCCCTGGGTGAGCGCGGCGTGCGTCTTCAGCTGCCAGGCCGTCATCGCGCGGGCGGTGCGCTCGCAGAAGATCTCCACGGTCGCCGCGAAGTCGCGCAGCTTCCAGCCATAGGTGGCCACCGACACCGCGCCGACCTCGCCGGCCATGTCGACGTAGGTCGCGTCGGCGAACACATTGAGCGCGTTGTTCCCGATGAGCAGATACCAGGCCGCCCCCGAGTAGGTGTTCCATGCGGCCGTCCACAGGGCGTACTTGGCCTGATAGCCGTCGTCGATCGCGATGTCGGCCGACTTGCTGAACTCGTACGGATCCTGCGGAACCGTGCCGTCGAACGCCTTGCTGAACGTCTTCACCGGCGGGGGAGGAGCTTCGATTCCGGTGACGTCGTATTGATGCGCCCAGAACGCGTAATTGCCTTCCGTGACCTGGGTCGGGGTGAGCGTGAACGGCACCGGTGCGGTGAAGGTCTGTCCCTCGAGTTTGCCCTTGGTCTGCGCGACGATGAAGGCGGTGCCAGGCTCGGGCAGCGTGACGTCGAAGAGCATCCGCTTGCCGTAGTTGTAGACCTGAGCCTGCAGCACCTTGTCCACCCACTGGTACACGCCCGAGATGTTGCCGGCGCCCTTCGTGTTGTCGAAGCCGTGCGAATAGCGCTCCTCGAACTCGTTCAGCGTGGTGGTGGTGCGTCGCTCGAGCACGCGGTCGACGACCTTGCTGACGGAGCGAGCGACGACGTCCTTGCTGAACTCCGAGGCCTGCTTGGTCGACTCCTCCGACGAGTGGTTCGTGGCGAAGTCGGCGTTGGCCTTCACCTCCACGAACGGGCCGTACTTCGCGTCCACGGACAGGCCCGCCTTGAACTGGGTGTCGTCCTTGATCGTGGAACTGGTCTCACGGCTGAGCGAGAACCGATCGGTCGACTGCGTGTCGCGCTCCTCCTCCTTCGTCGTCTCCTGCTCGGTGAGGATCGTGGTCTCGGTGCGCTCGAGACGCCGTGTCTCGCGGTCGAGGTGCTCGGACTTCAGCACGTTCTCCACATGTGCGAGCTCGCCGCCCTCGTAGCGCAGGACATGCTCCTTGACGAGCAGCAGGTCGCCCACGCCGACGGGGCGGATGGATCCGTGCCCGGTGGGCATGCCTGTCGCGGGGTCGCCTACGAGATCGGATGCTCCCGGGGTCTGCACCAGGGCGCTGCCCACGAGCGAGACGGCGGAGACCGCGGAGATCGGCACGGTGAGCGACGTCAGCAGAGATCCTCGTGCCTCGTCCAGCGTCCGCAGCATGACGGGCAGCGGGGTGGCGGCGACGTCGAGCGTGAGCCCCCGCAGGGTGCTGCGCACCGCGGCGGGCAGCTTCTGGACGGTGGACGTGTCCAGGACCCAGGGGATCCCAGGGGTGACGGATCCGGAGTTCTCCGTCTCGGTGCGTGCAGCGCTCGTACGCGCTGCGCCGCCTGCGTCGCCCGCCGCCCGTGCGGTGCGGGTCCGCGGCTGCGGCGCCTCGGAGCGGGTCTGGGCGGCGAAGCCGGAGGCGGAGAGCCCGCCCAGCGCGGCGATCGCGCGGTCCAGACGGTCGATCTCGGCGCGGATCCTGCCCTCGTCCGGGCCGGTGGGCCTCGGCCCTGGGTCCGTCGACGGCGGCTCGGATGCTGGCCTGTCCGCCTTCGGCAGGCTCGCTGGCATGACGAGCGGGCGCACGGCGATCTCGGGGTCGCCGTCTGCCGTCCGGGCGATGACGTCGAGACCCTGCGCGACCGTCGCGAGACCGCGCGCATCGGTGCCCGAGGAGTCGGAGAGCGCCTTCGCGGCGATCAGCGTGTCCTCGACGCGCTGACGGTACGCGGCGAAGTCCCCTCCCGACACCACCGCCGTCGATGCGCGTCCGGTCGCCGCCAGGATCACCGCCTCCGCGTCGGCGTTCGACATACGCGATACCCCGAGTGCGGCCGCGACGGCGCGGGCCGCGATGCCCAGCGGGTCCTCGGTGACCGTACGCACCGCGACGTCGGACTGGAGGAACGCCTTCGCCGATCGTCGGAGGGCGGGCGCGCCGTCGCCGATGTCGATCGCTCGGGCGTCGAGCGTGTGCACATCGGTCGTGGCGGGCAGATCCGCCGGACGCATCACCATGAAGCGGAACAGCTCGTTCATCCTGATCACCCTGATTCTCGTCGTGCTGGGATCCAGCGATGACAAGGAGTACGCGGCGCCGCTCCTGATACAGGACTCGTCCTCCGCGCAGCGATCGAGGCTGCGGCCGGCCTCTGGCTCACACCCTCCCGAAGACGTCAGGATCCACTGGGCGCTGCGCCCGCGGGAGCTTCGCGACCACGAGACGGTAGGCCTCGGTGACGAGCTCCTCGACGAGGCCCCGCTCGAGGCTGCCGTCGGCGCGCAGCGTGATCCAGTGCCGCTTGTTCATGTGGTAGCCGGGGATGATCGCGGGATACGTGGCACGCAGGGCCTCGGCGTCCTCCGGCGCGGACTTGAGAGTCACGCCCGTGCGGGTGGACGGCGAGAGCGCCATGAACATCAGTCCTCGCACGCGGAAGACGTCGACCTCGGGCCCGAACGGCTGGTCCACGGTGACGCCGGGAAGCTCCTCGGCACGCGCCTGCACCCAGTCCTGCATGTCGTCGCCTGTCATGCGCTGAGCCCTCTCGTCCGCAGGATCCGAGCCCGGATCCTTGCACCCATCATGCCGCGTGCGGGAGACGCCGAGCCGGAGTCGGTTCGCGCTGCGCCCCTGTACGCGCCGCGGATTTCGGCGGATCATGGGGCGAGGGCCGAACGAACGGGAGTCGAGCATGTCCGAGGACCAGGTCGCCACGTCGAGCATCATGATCGATGCGTCCCCCGACCGCGTGTGGGAGGTGCTGACGGATCCGGACGCGGTCCGAGAGTTCATGTTCGGGACGACGGTCGTCACGGACTGGACGGTCGGGGCGCCGATCCGCTGGCAGGGGGAGTGGGAGGGGCGCGCCTATGAGGACAAGGGCGTGATCCTGGAGGCCGAGCCGGGGCGGCGTCTCGTCTGCACGCACTTCAGCCCTCTCACGGGGAAGCCCGACATCCCGGAGAACTACCACACGCTGACCTGGACGATCGCGGGGGACGGCCCGGTCGAGTTCACGCTGAGTCAGGACAACAACCCCGATGAGGCGGCCGCCCTGCACTCGAAGAGGATGTGGGACAGCCTCGTGCGTGCGATGAAGGACATCGCCGAGCGGCAGGGCTGAGCACCGGAACCGGAACGCGCCGGGGATCCGTTGCCCTCGGTCCAGAAAACGTGCCATCCTCGGTACCACGTCAGCACCGATGCTCCGAGCCGTCCTGCGACCCGCCCCACCGGTGACCACGGGTGAACGACAGGGGGATCGCATGTCGCAGACCGATGCCGGGAGTCTCACGCACGCCGAAGACCACGGCGCGGAGCACGATGCGGAGCAGGCCGGGTACAAGAAGAGCCTGAACCGCCGACAGGTGCAGATGATCGCGATCGGCGGTGCGATCGGCACGGGCCTGTTCCTGGGATCCGCTTCCCGGCTGCACAGCAACGGCCCCGCCCTCGTGCTCAGTTACGCGTTCGTGGGCGTGATCGCCTACTTCCTCATGCGCGCGCTCGGCGAGCTCGTGCTGTACCGCACCACCTCCGGCGCCTTCGTGTCGTGGATGCGCGAGTTCTTCGGCGAGAAGGCGGCGTACTACACGGGCTGGATGTACTGGACGAACTGGGCGCTCACCGGCATCGCCGAGCTCAGCGCCGTCGGCCTGTACATCCAGTACTGGTGGCCGCAGATGCCCACCTGGGCCACGGTGCTCATCGCGCTCGCCGTGGTGCTCGTGGTCAACCTGCTCTCCGCGAAGGCGTTCGGCGAGTTCGAGTTCTGGGCCTCCGTGCTCAAGGTCACCGCGATCATCGTCTTCCTCGTCGTCGGGATCGTCGTGGTGGCGTTCAGCTTCGACGTCGGAGGGCATCGCGCGGGGATCCAGAACCTCTGGTCCAACCCCGGCGGATTCTGGCCCTCGGGTGACGGCTTCGCCTGGTACGGACCGATCATCGTGATGTCGGGCGTCGTCTTCGCGTACGCCGCTATCGAGATGGTCGGCATCGCGGCGGGCGAGATGGAGGATCCGAAGCGCGAGGTGCCGAAGGCCGTGAACGCGGTCATCGTCCGTATCGGCGTCTTCTACTGCGGCGCGCTGCTGCTGCTGGTCTGCATCCTGCCGACGAGCGAGTTCACTCCGGGCATCAGCCCGTTCGTGACCGTGTTCGGGCGGATGGGCATCCCCTGGATGGCCAACGTGATCCAGGCGATCCTCATCGTCGCGGCGATGTCGTCGCTGAACTCGGGGCTGTACACGACCGGGCGGGTGCTGCGCAGCCTCGGCATGGCGAAGCAGGCTCCGGGCTTCACGCTGAAGATGAGCCAGTCCGGCGTCCCCTGGGCGGGGATCGTGATGACGGCCGTCGTCTACGTGTTCGGATCCATCCTGAACGCGGTGAGCCCCGATGCTTTCGAGATCGCGCTGGAGGCGGCCTCGATCGCGGTGGTGTTCACCTGGGGCACGATCTTCATCTGTCAGTTGCGTCTGCGAAGACTCAGCGACAGGGGAGTGCTGCCGGCGAGCACGTTCCGCGCACCGGGCACTCCGTGGACGAGTTACCTGGGCCTCGCGTTCCTCGTGTTCGTGATCGTCGGCATGGCGATCTCGGGGTGGCAGGCCTCCCCGTACTTCTGGCACAAGACCGGCTTCGTCGTGGTCGTCGTGGGGATCCCCGTGCTGCTCGTGATCTTCGAGCTCGGCTGGCTGATCGTAAAGGGGAAGGTCGCCGCGCACACCGACGGGCGGATGCTCAGCAAATGGACTGACAGCGGTCTGCGCTATCCGCCTCGGGAGCCCGGCCCGCGCACCGAGTCGATCGCGGCCCTCGGCACCGTGCAGTTCGACGTGCACGACCGGGATGAGGACCACGAGGACGAGGGCATCGATATCGGTCCCATCGAGATCGAGATGCACGAGTGGGACAACCTCGAGGAGCCGGACAAGAACCCGCATGATGGCGGCTCGGACAAGAGCGAAGGGGGACGGTGACATGCGCCGTCTCAGCCTCGTCGCGGCAGGCCTCGTCGCGGTGTCGGCGGTGCTCGTCGCCGGCTGTTCCTCCGCGACCCCGCAGAACACCGGGGACAACAGCGCGACCGGATCCGGCTCCCTCACGATCGGCATTGCGGACGACCTCCCCGGCGTGAGCCTGAAGACGGACTCCGGGTATGCGGGATTCGACGTCGACACCGCGAACTACGTCGCCGGCAAGCTCGGCGTACCGACGAAGAACATCACCTGGCAGCGCATCGATCAGGACGAGCGGGTGAGCGCACTGACCTCGGGCAAGGTCGATCTGGTGGTCTCGACGTTCTCGATCACCCCCGACCGGGAGAAGGAGATCGCGTTCGCGGGCCCGTACTTCGTGGCGCATCAGGATCTGCTCATCCGTCGCAATGACGACACCATCACCGGTCCGGAGACCCTCGACGGCAAGAAGGTCTGCGCGGCCGCGGGGACGACCTCGATCGACTACCTCACCGCGCATTACCGCGGGAAGATCACGGTGGTGAAGGTGCCGTCCTGGTCGGAGTGCGTGCGCGACCTCGCGGCGGGCACCGTCGATGCGGTGTCGACGGATGACCTCATCCTCGCCGGCTTCGCGACACTGCCCGAATACAAGGGCGTGCTGCGCGTGATCGGCAAGGGCTTCACGGATGAGAGCTACGGGGTCGGCCTGAAGCAGGGCGACGACCGGCTCGACACCGTGCGCACCGCGCTCAAGGACTACATCTCGTCCGGGGCATGGAAGAAGTCGCTCGACGCGAACATCGCCCCGTCCGGCTACGCGATCCCCGCGCCGCCCACTGTGAAGTAGAGGTGGCACGGCGTCGTGAGCGCTCAGAAGACCGGGGTCCCCGCGCGCGTGAGCTGCCAGTTCACGACGTGGAAGTCCTTCGGGTCGATCGTGCCGGCCGCCGAGGCGTACGCCACGATGGCCTCGCGGATCGCGACCTGCGCGTTGTAGACGACCGGGGCCGTCGCGATGTGCGGGAAGCCGCCGCCGCCCGACTGGCGGTAGTTGTTAACTGCGACCACGAACTTCTGCGCCGGATCGACGGGCGCGCCGTTCCAGGAGAGGTTCTGGATCCGGGATCCCTGTGGCTGCGCGATGTCGACGTCGTATGCCACGCCCGAGAACTGGTCGTAGTTGTAGTCGGGCGTGTTCAGCGCGTTGGTCCAGCTCGCCGGATCCACGGGGGCGCCGGGGGCCACCTGCTGGAAGTACTTCGCGGAGTACTCCAGGTAGTCCTTGATCTCCGCACCCGTGAGCACCGAGGCCATGAGCGTGTTGTCGTAGATGTACAGGCCAGCGACGTCGCGGATCGTGACCTCCCCGGCGGGGAATGTCGCCTGCCGGTTGAAGGGAGCGGCGATCGACACGACCGGCAGCGCGGCCTCGGGCGTGCCGGCGATCGCCTTCGTCACGGTGTCGACCTGCACCCTGTTGACGTAGTCGAGGATCGCGGTGTCCTTCCAGCAGGACTCCGCGGCGGAGAGCTCCTCGGTCGAGGTCGCGACCGGCTTGTTCACATAGGCGACCACGGCGTCGTGCTGCGCCTGGATGAGCGCGACGACGGCAGGATCGTCCTGAACCGTGTTCGTATTGACGTTCGTGGCCTTCTTCGAGACGACGGTCCACTGTCCCTTGACCTGCTGCAGCTCGATGTCGAAGACGCTCAGGCGCTGGCCCCAGCACATCGGCTCGCTGAGCACGACCTGCTGTCCCGTGGTCGCGTTGGTCACGAACCGCTGCGGGATGTCCTTGTGCGCGTGGCCGAACAGGATCGCGTCGACACCCGGCACCTGCTCAGCGATCAGTGCCGCGGCGTTCTCGTTGGGCAGCGCGTCGCCGTATGACGAGGTGCCGCTGTCGCCGGAGTGCACGCTCACGACGAGCACGTCGACGCCCTGGTCGCGGATCACGGGCACCCAGCGCTTCGCGGTCTCGACGATGTCCAGCACCTCGAGCTTGCCGCTCACGTTTGCCTTGTCCCAGATGACGATTCCCGGGTTGGTCAGACCGAGCACGCCGACCCGGATCGGCTTGGCGCCCTTCGGGTGCAACGTCTTGATCGTGTAGGGCGTGTACGCGGGCACGGTGGTTCCCGCGTGCACGGCGTTCGCGCCGAGCACGGGCGCATTCATCTGCGAGATCCACGTGTCGAGGAAGTCGAGGCCGTAGTTGAACTCGTGGTTGCCCAGGGCCACCGCGTCGTAGCCGATCGCGTTCATCTGCGCGGCCATGGGGTGGATCGCGCCGCTCGTGGTGATCGGGTCGATGGTCGCGTAGTAGAAGCCCAGCGGGGTGCCCTGGATGGTGTCGCCGGCGTCGAAGAGCAGCGTGCGGTCCCGCCCGCGATCGGCGCGGATCTGGTTGACGACGCTGGAGACGCGGGACAGGCCGACGACGTTGCCGGCCTTGTCGGTGTACGCCGCGTCCTTGTAGTAGTCCCAGTTGACCGCATGCGAGTGGATGTCGGAGGAGCCCATGATCGTGATGGTCACGGACTTGCCGACACCGCCTGCAGCCGCGGACGCCGAATCGGAGCTGGTGGCGACCCAGCCGGCCGCCGCGAGGGCGCTCGCCGCGGAGACGCCGGTCAGGAATCCGCGCCGGCTCAGCCCTGAGCGTCGCTCCTGCTCGATGTCATCGGGGACGGCGCAGGAGCACCACCGGGGCTGCGGGGCGTCGGCGTGGCGGTGGAGATGTGTTTCATCTGTCATGAGGACCGATGCAACCATGCCCGGGTGACGACGACAACAACGCGCGCGTTAACAATCTCCCATTGCGCGTACGAGCGGATCCGGTTTCGCGGCGTGCTCAAGCGAGCGGCGATCGGCGTGCGGACGCGGCTCCCGCGGTTTCCGCCCCGTCGTCGGTCCGCACGCTCCGAAGACGGTCCCATCCGATCCGCAGACGGCTCCGAACAGAGGGTGAGCGGCACCGTGCCGCACTCGAGGAGGAGCAATGCGTTCGTCACCGAACCGTCTGATCGCCGTCATCTTCGGCGCCGTCTACATCGTCGTCGGAGCACTCGGCTTCGCCGTGACCGGAGGAGTGTCCTTCCTGGCGACCCAGGGAGGAATGCTGCTCGGGATCTTCATGGTCAACCCGCTGCACAACGTCGCCCACCTGCTCATCGGCGCCGCACTGCTCGCTGCGGGCCTCGCGTCCACGCGTGCGGCGAAGGGCGTCAACACCGTCGTGGGGGCGGCATACCTGCTGCTCGGCATCGTCGGTTTCTTCCTCGTGGGGACCGCGGCGAACATCCTCGCGCTGAACACGTTCGATCACTTCCTGCACCTCGCGAGCGCGCTGCTGCTGCTCGCGGTCGGGCTGGGCGTCGAACGCGGCGCGTCCCGCGAGGCGATGGCCTGAGGTCGTCGTGCTGCGCAGCTGGCCCGCGCTCCTCGCCTGGGGCGCGGGTCTGATCCACCTGGCGATCGGGGCCGCGGTCGCCCGCGCATACGGCGATGGGAACGCCATCATGCTGCTGGCGCCGATGCTCGTGGTCGGAGCCGCGGAGATCGCCTGGGGTGTCGCCGTGCTCCGTGCCGGGCGGATCCGCGGGGGAAGAGCCGCAGCGGTCGGCGCGATCATCGCGGTGCTGATGGGGGCTGTCGCCCTCGTCGGAGGGGCACCGGTGATCGCGGTGGGGACCTCGTCTGCGCTGGCCATCGCTTCGGGAGCGATGGCGGCGCGGATGCGGGAAGCGGGGGTGGCCCGGACCGGCAAGGGGGAGGATCCGGTCCGGACATCCCGGTCGCGGGCGGCGGGGGTGGCTGTGGGGGCCCTCCTCGTCGCTGCGCTCGCGATGCCGGGCTTGGCGCAGACCGATGCCGCGACGAACGGGGATCCGCACGATCATGGGGTCGGTGCAGATCTGCCGCTCGTCGATCCGCACGCGCACCACTGAGCCACGGCCCGGGGTGCAGACGAGAAGAGGCCCCCGCCGGAGCGGGCGCCTCTTCGCGTGCGACGTCGGATCAGAAGACGTTGGACTGGAGCCACGCGAGCGGGTCGATGGCGCTGTCGTTGATGTGCACCTCGAAGTGCAGGCAGGATCCGACCGTCCAGCCGGTGTCGCCGACCCGGCCGATGAACTGACCCGCGGTGACGCACTCGCCGGCCTGGACCGCACGGCTGCCGTAGGTCATGTGCCCGTAGAGCGTGGAGACGGCGTTGCTGCCGCTCAGGGACGGGTGCGCGATCTCGACCGTCACGCCGTAGCCCTGGTAGCTCTCGGACGAGAGCGTGACGCAGCCGTCGGCCACGGCGTAGATGGGGGTGCCGATGCCGGCGGCGAAGTCCTGGCCCATGTGGCTGCGCCCGGTGCGGGCCGCGCCGAAGCCATCGGTCAACGTGTACGAGCCGGCGGCCATCGGGTAGATGACCTGACCGGGCTTGGCGATCGAGGCGACGCCGGTGCGCTCGGCGGCGGCGGTCGCCGCCTGCATCGCGCTGAGCTCGGAGGGCGTGGTCGCCGTGAACGTGCCATGCACCTGCACATCGGGAAGCACATCGCCTGCGGCCGTGAACGACTGTGCGCGGATGTCGGCGGATGCGCTGTTGGCAGGCTTGGCGTCACCCGCATGCACCATGCCGAGGGCGGGCAGCGCGGTGCCGACGACGAGCGCCGAGATCGCGAGGGCGGCGCCGGTGCTGCGCCCGATGTTCTTGGCGCCACGGCGGGGACGCTTGCCGGCGGGGACGATGTGCGCGGGGGCCGCGGAGCGGGTCGCCGGCTCGGGGGCCTGCGGAGGTGCGGGCACGCGCGCCTGGGGCGCAGTCGGGTCGAACAGCGGCTGCGGGGCCGGCTCGGCCGGGGCGCTCGAGGTGCCGGCGGGTGCAGAGATCTGCGCGGACGTGGTCGCCTGTGCGGCGGCCTCCCTCATCTCCCGGCGCGAACGGGGCGCGGTGGTGCCGACGGTCGCGGACGGGGCTTCTGTCGTGCGGGCAGAGGGGTGCGCGGTTTCGGGGGCTCGCGAACTGATGATGTGCTCCTCGGGCAGCGGAGGGTGTGACGTCTCCGCCATCGGGGGGAACGGAGGGGTGTTACAACTCCGTAATAATACGGATCGTTCCTGAGAGTTCCATACATTGGCCGTCAAACGCCGTCTCGGCGTGGCGCGATCGGAGCACGTCGTCAGCGCCCGCCGCCGCGGTTGGTGATGGTCTGCGCGAGCGCCAGATACTCCTTCGGCGTGGCCTCGGGAAGGTAGGCCTCGCCGATCGCGAGTCCGATGGCCGCGAGCTTGGCCGGATCCGCATAGGCCATGTAGATGGTCTCGTAGCGCGGGTTGAACTTGCTCTTGAACCGGAACAGCGACGTGAACCCGTAGGCGGGCTCGAGCATCTCTCCGAGCCAGCCGAGCAGGCGGGTCATGATGGTCGGATCCGGGGCCTGCTCGCCGGGCTTGGTGGCCAGCGGTGCACCGGACAGGCTGAGTGTCTGTGCGCCCTGCTCCTTCATATGCAGGGCCGCCGAGGCGATGATGAACTCCATGATGCCGGGCATGGATCCGTCGCTGCGGCGCATGAAGTCGATGGTCCAGCCGGTGACCTTCCCGTCCGTCCAGCTCGGCAGCCAGCTCGTGGTGGCCTCGATCCCGCCGTCCTTGTTGAGGGCGAGGAAGATGCCGACATCGGAGTCCTTGAGCTCCTCCATGCCGCCGAGGGTGAAGCCCATCTCCGGCAGCTTCTTGTGGGCGACCCACTCCTCGCTGACGGCGGTGATCTCCCGCGAGTAACGGGTCGGCAGGTCGTTCCACGTCGACCACAGCGTGGTGATGCCCTCGCGTTCGCCGCGGTTCAGCGGCTGGCGCACCTTCTGCCACGCCTTGCCGGCGAGCTCGAAGCCCGGCAGGTCGATCACGGTCTCCTCGCCGACGGACATGTACTGCCAGCCGAAGGACTGGAAGATCGGCAGGTAGCGCTCGTGGAAGCTGTAGAAGCACGCCGACCAGCCCTGGGACTCGCAGTAGGCGATGAAGGCCTCGACGGTCTCACGCTCGGCTCCCTCGGCGCACACCGGATCCGACACCGTCAGGGCGACCTTGCGGATGACGCGGTATGCGACGGCACCCCGACCGTCGGCGGTGAACCAGTAGCTGTTGCCGGCCCCGGTGCCCATGAATCCGAGGGTGCCGCCGCCCCCTTCGCGCAGCAGCGCTCGGAACCGCGCCTCCTCGACGACGGCGCGGTCCACCTGGGTGGCGCGGAACAGCCGCACGCTGGCGACGATGAAGACGATCCAGAACGGCACGCCCACCCACTGGTAGACGAACAGCGCTGCGCCGTCGATCGGTATCCCTGCATCGGAGATGGCGGGTAGCAGCCCGCTGGAGACGAAGGGACGCACCATGTCGGCGAGCAGCTCGCCCACCGACGGCTGGCCGTCCAGGTAGTTGTCGCCGTCGATCAGCCCGATGGCGAGATAGAGCCCGGCGAACACAGCGAACGCACCGACCACGGTGAGGATGAAGTGTCGCACGGCGGCGGGAGGCGCGGCGACGCGGAAGTGCCGCCGGGTGAACAGCAGCAGGGCGATCACGCCGATCGGGACGAGGACGGCCAGGACCATCGCGATCCCGTCCTCGATGAGCAGGGCGCCGCGGAGCTTGTCGTCGAGCAGGTCGTTGATGCCCACCGACGTGGCCGTCAGCAGGGCGATCACGGCGTTGACCGCCAGCGCCATGATCCACGCGGCGCGGCGGCCCGTGCGCAGCCCCCAGGCGGCGACCAGCGTGAGCACCAGTGGGACGAGGCTCACCAGGAACGGCCCTGGGCCCGAGTTGAGGATCGCGTCGGCCTGGCGCACGCAGTCGGCGGTGAAGTCATCGACGCAGGACTTGGGCATGGTGGCGGCCTCGATCGGGGAGAATCCCGAGACCACGAGCCCGAGCGGCGAGTACCAGGCGCCCGAGATCAGCACGATGAACGGCCCGAGTCCCGTGGCGCCGACAATGGCCGCGACCAGGGTGCGCACCTCGCGATGGGAGCTGCGATGCCAGGTCGGCCGTATCGCGCCGCGCGCCAGCACGAGGCCGAGGAGCAGCCCGAGCGCCCCGGAGATGAGCCGGAACACGCTGTCGCTGTCCGCGGCGTACAGCGCGAACATCATCAGCAGAGTGAAGCCGACGACGCGGATGCGGCGCTGCCACAGCGCCGGGGCGAGGGCGCTCGCCGCCATCAGCATGCCGACGGTGCCGATCGTCGGATCCGCAACGGCGTCGTAGCTGGCGAGCAGGCCCCATTGCGAGCCCCACGAGACCAGCAGCCACTGGCCGCCCAGGCCGATGACCATCGCGAGGACGCCGGTCAAGAAGAAGGTCCACGCGGCGCGGACGCTGCCGAGCTTGCGCTCCGCGTACGCGCCGGCGGTCAGGATCAGCAGGATCGCGAGCACCCCGCCGATCACCGAGTCTCCGAACAGCAGCGCGGTGAGCGGGGTCCACCAGTCGCCGTCCTCGATCGTGGTGCTCACCGATGCGGCGAACTCCTGCGGGAACCGTCCGAGGAACGTCCCCGTGACGAATCCGGCGGCCAGCACGACCAGGGCCAGCGCCGCGCTGAACGGATTGCGCAGCAGATACGTCAGCACAGCGCGGATCCAGCGCGGCGTCTCGCGCGGTGCAGACGGGGGAGCGATGGTGCCGGCGGGGGCGTTGTCAGAGGCGGTCATACGCTGCTCTCTCTGCGATGATCGCGCGGTTCGTGCCGGATCCGCGCGGTGGCGGGCGGCCACCCCTTCAGAGTGCCCAACCTCCGCGACGTTGTACAGCCGGGCTGTCAGCGCGGCGCGGCGAGCCCCGAGCCGTCGCGGCGTTCGAACACGAGCTGCGTCTCGGTGGCGCGGACGACGTCGTGCACCGTGATGCGCTCCAGCACGATGTCGCGGAGCGCGGCCGCATCGGCGACGGCGACGTGCACGAGGAAGTCGTCGGCACCCGCGATGTGGAACACCTGCAGCACGCCCTCGGTCGTCTCCAGTGCGTCGAACAGCGCCTCCACACCGGTCTTGCTGTGGTTGCCCAGCCGCACCCGGATCACGGCCTGCACCGGGCGGCCGAGCGCGGCAGGATCCAGTTGCAGGCGCAGCCCGAGGATCACACCCCGCGTGCGCAACGAGCGCAGCCGGAATGCACAGGTGGAGGCGGGGATCCCCAGCGCGGCCGCGAGCTGCTTGATCGGGGCGTCGGGGTGCTCGGACAGGGCGGCGAGTATGCGCAGATCGAGGCCGTCGACGCCGTGCTGCTCCGTGCTCAAGATCCACTCCTCGTATCGCCCGTTTGTTGTGTTGAACACAAGACTGACATCATCTGCGGATCCGTGCAGCAACGCAGATAGCAGTTTGCTGTGCGTGGAGGGATCCTGTGTGCATGAGCGACGACGATTCCCTGCGTGACATGCCCCTGCGTCCCGAGACCGTCGCGGTGCACGCCGGCCGGGCAGACCTCGCCGCCCTCGGCGTGCACGCCGCGCCGATCGACCTCTCCTCGACCAACCCGCTGCCGGATATCGCGCACGGCGGCGACTCCTACGAGTCGATGGCGACCGGCGGGCAGCCGCTGCCGGACGGCGGCAACGTCTATGCGCGGCTGTGGAACCCGACGGTCGCGCGCTTCGAGGAGGGCCTCGCGGAGCTCGAGCACGCCGAGGCGGCCGTCGCGTTCTCCAGCGGCATGGCCGCGATGACGGCGGCGATCCTGTCGCACACCATGGCGGCCGGCAAGCACCACATCGTCGCGGTCCGTCCGCTCTACGGCGGCACCGATCACCTGCTCGACTCCGGGCTCCTCGGCGCCGAGACCACGTTCTGCGCCGAGCACGAGGTGCACGCGCACCTTCGCTCCGACACGGGCCTCGTGGTCGTCGAGACGCCGGGCAACCCCACCCTGGACCTGGTCGACATCGCCGCGGTCGTCGCACAGGCGGGTGATGTGCCCGTGGTCGTCGACAACACGTTCGCGACCCCGCTGCTGCAGAACCCCCTGGATCTCGGCGCCGCCATGTCCTTGCACAGCGCGACGAAGTACATCGGCGGGCACGGCGATGTGATCGCCGGCGTCATCGCGTGCTCGGAGGAGACCGCGCGGGCGCTGCGTCGCGTCCGTGCGATCACCGGTGCGCTGCTGCATCCGCTCGGTGCGTACCTGCTGCACCGCGGGCTCGCGACGCTGCCCGTGCGCATGGAACGGCAGCAGCGTTCCGCCGAGCGCGTCGTGGCGTGGCTGGCCGAACACCCCGCCGTGGCCGAGGTGTTCTACCCCGGCATCGGCGACGAGCGCGGTCTCATCCCGCGGCAGATGCGCGGCGGGGGCGCCATGATCGCCGTGCGACTGCGGGACGGCTATGACGCCGCCGAGGCCCTCACCGGTTGTGTACGGCTGTTCACGCACGCGGTGTCGCTCGGCGGCGTCGACTCCCTCGTGCAGCACCCGGCGGCGCTCACGCACCGGCCGGTCGCGGCGGAGGCTCGTCCCGGTGCCGACATCGTTCGGCTCTCGATCGGGCTGGAGGATCCGGAGGATCTCATCGGCGATTTGGCGCAGGCGCTGGCCAGGATCGCCGTCCGCGCGGAGTGATGTCCGAGGCACCCGGCAGACTTGGCGGGTGACCGGAATGAGAACCTTCTGGACAGCGCTGCCCACGACCGGGCGCTGGCTGCTGTCGACCGTCGCGATCCAGACGCTGGGCCGCGGGCTGACCCTCCCCTTCACGATCATCTATCTGCACGAGGTGCGCGGGTTCGACCTGGGCGTCTCCGGTGCGCTGATGAGCGTCATCGCCGTGACGGGGCTGGTGGTCACCGCACCCGCCGGCACCCTGATCGATCGCTACGGCGCCCGGCGGATCCTGCTGGCGGGCCTCGCGTCGATGATCGCGGGCTGCACCCTTCTCGCGTTCGCGACATCGCCGGTCGTGGCGGCGATAGCGCTCGTGCTGATGGGAGTGAACTTCGGCGTCTCATGGCCCGGGTTCAATGCGCTGATCGCCACGATCGTCGCCGGTGAGCTGCGCCAGCAGTACTTCGGCGTGAACTTCGCCCTGATCAATCTCGGCATCGGCGTGGGCGGGATCCTCGGCGGCTTCTTCGTCGACGTGCACCGGCCCGAGACGTTCGTGGCGATCTTCCTGATCGACGCCGCGAGTTCGCTGATCCCGATGGCGTTGCTGCTCGGGCCGCTGCGGCATGTGCGCACGCATGCCGAGCCCGGCGACGAGCACGAAGAGCCGGCGGAGGGGTACCGGCAGATCCTGCGCCGTCCGGCGGTGCTCTGGCTCACACTGCTGACCTTCCTCGCGGTGTTCATCGGCTACGGGCAGATGGAGGGCGGGTTCCCGGCCTTCGCCCGCCAGGTGTCCGGCGTCTCGACGCAGGTCATCGGCTTCGCATTCGCGGTCAACACCGCCGTCATCGTGCTTCTGCAGTTCGCCGTCCTGAAGCTCATCGCCGGACACCGACGCACCCGCGTGATGCAGGTGATGACCCTGGTCTGGGGGTTCTCCTGGGTGCTGCTGGGGCTCACCGGCTTGCTGCCGAAGACTCTGGTCTCAGCGATCGGCGTGCTGCTGTTCATGGGCGTCTTCGCCTTCGGAGAGACCATGCTGCAGCCCACGGTGCCCGCGATCTGCAACGATCTGGCCTCCGACCGCAGCCGCGGGCGATACAACGCGATCAACGCCGCGGCTTTCCAGGGCGGGGCGATCGCCGGACCGATCGCGGCCGGCATGCTGCTCGGCGAGGGGCGTCAGATCTGGTTCATCGTGGCGATGGTGGCGGGTTCCCTGCTGATCTGCGCTCTGACGATCGCGCTCGAGCGGCGGCTGCCCGCGGCCGCGAACGGTGTGCCGCAACCGGAGGAGATCGCGGCGCGCGAGGCCTGAACGCGCGTGTGCGTGCTGCGCCCGGTCGCAGCGGAGAACACCGTTGCGCGGTCGCAGCGCTGCCTCCAGGATGGGGAAGTGTGTTTCGTTCGGATCGATAACGATCCCGCGACGAGCGCGCGCGGCGGTCGGTGACACAGGCGAGGACGATGACGTTTGCGGTGAGGCGGGCGCGGCAGCAGACCGCGCGACTCGTGCTCGTGCTGCTCGCCGCCGGACTCGTCGTGCTCGGCGTCGGGGCGACCGAGGCGCTGTCGGTCCGGCTCGTGGGCGACGGTGCGCGCCAGGTTGCGGAACACGCCGAACCGGGAACGCGCGTCACGAAGGTCACGGCGCTGCGTGCGGAGGATCCTGACGCGCAGGACCGCGCTGTGCGAGCGGCGATCACGAAGGCGTTCGCCGGCACCCCGATCGCGGTCAGCCGGATGGCCGTGAGCGAGATCTCGGTCGGCAACCCCGATGCGGTGCAGGCGATCGGCGGGGAGGGCATCGCCGATCGCGGCGAGCTCGTCGACGGCGAGTGGCCGAGACGCTCCGGCGAGGCGGCCGTGCTGGCGGCCGCCGCGGAGACGCGCGGGTGGCGGATCGGCGATCGGATCCCGCTCGGTCCGGATGCGTCCGGGGGCATCGTCGACGTCACCGTGGTCGGCACCTGGACGGCGAAGGATCCCGCCGATCCGACCTGGGCGGGAGACCCCGCGGTGGGTTCCGGTGATTCCGAAGGCGCGGCAGGGCCGGTGCTGATCACTGCGGACGACATGGCACGGCTGTGGACCACGCCGACAATCACCTGGACCGTCCAGCCGACCTCACTGACCGCCGACAGGCTGGACGGATACCGCGCGGGCCTGGCCCGGCTGGTACAGCTTCCCGCCGAGGTCGACGCGGACAACAGTTCCAACACCGCGGTCGAGGGCGCGCTCGGCGACCTGCTGGACCGCCAGACCCGGGCGGTCGCGGTCGCCCGCGGCATGATGGCGGTGCCCACTGCGATCATCGTGGCGCTCGGGGCGATCGCGATCGCCGTGATCCTGACCGCACTGGCGGGAGCCCGCCGGGAAGAACTGCGTCTGATCCGCGCGCGCGGCGCCGCAGCCACCGGCGTCGCCGCTGCGGCTGCCGGTGAGGCCACGGCGGCGACGGGCATCGGCGCCGTCCTCGCGCTGGTCGCCCTGCTCCCCGCAGGAGTCCCTGGCGCCTCGACGATCGTGGCCGCCGCGCTCACCGTCCTGATCGCCGCCGGTGCCGCCGCCTTCACCGCCGTACGTGCGTCCGCGCCGGCGGCGGTGGCACGCTCCGATGCCGGTCGGGGGATCGTGCTGGGACTCCTGCTGCCGGCGCTGGTCGTCACGGCTCTGGCGGGGTTCGCGCTCTGGCAGCTCTTCACGCGGGGCGGCGTGGTCGCGGACGACGGCACCGCGGATCCGGTCGCATCGGCCGCCGGTGCCGCATCGCTGCTCGCACTCGGCCTGCTCGTCCCGGCGCTCGCCGTGCTCGTCGCAGCGATCGCCGAACGCGTCACCCGCCGGGGTCGCGGCATCATGCCCGTGCTGCCGCTGCGCCAGATCGCGCGGCGGGCGGGTATCGCGGCGGTCGCGATCCTGTGCCTTGCCCTCGCCGCGGGATCCGCGACGATGGCGGTCGGCGTGGGCCCGCTCGCCGCCGCTGTCGACCACTCGGCCGTCCGGGCCGCGCTCGGGCTGGATGTCCGTGCGTCCGTCGGTGCACAGCAGGCGGTGCCGCTCACCGCAGCGGAGACCGCCGCGCTGCCGACGGTCACCGTTGCCGCCGAGGTGCTGAGTCGGGACGCGGAGGTCGGTGCGGACACCGTGGCATTCGTCGCCGTCGACCCGTCGGCCGTGGCGCTGCCCGCGGCGGACCGGGCGGCGCTCACGGCCGGATCCGGTGGCCGCCTGCCCGTGGCGATCACCACGGCTCTCGCGCAGCGGCTCGGCGCCGCGCAGGGGACGCGGTTCGCGATCACGCTGCGACCCGAGGGTGCGCGCCTGGAGGCTGAGGTTTCCGCGATCGTTCCGACGATCGCGGGCGTCGGATCCGGCCCCGGGATCCTCGCGGACCGCACCGCCGCCACGTCGATGGCCGAGGGGCTGCCCGCCAACGAGCTGTGGGTCGCGACCTCGGATCCGTCATCCGTGGCCGCGACGATCCGCTCCCGGGCGAAGACCCCGTTGCGGATCCTCACCCCCGCCGCGGTGAGCGACGCTCCGATCACGGGGTCGTCCGCGATCCTGCTCGCCCTGGGATCTGCGGCCGCCGCCCTCCTGGGCCTGCTCGGCTTCCTCTCGGCCGTCGCCGCGGATCGGTCCCGCCGCACGGAGGAGCGCACCGCGCTGCGCGCCCTCGGGCTCAGCACCGTACGACAGCGGTCCGCGAGGTTCGCCGAGGTGACGGGCATCGCTATCTTCGGCGCGCTCGGCGGCGTGGCGGCGGGGCTCGCCGTCGTGGCCGTGGTGCTGCCGGTCATGTGGGGGAGCGGCTCATGACGCGCCATCCCGCCGCGCCCACGGTGATCCTGCGCACCGTGCTCACTGCGCCGCTGCTCTCCGCTTTCCTCGTGCTCGCGATCGCCGCGCTGACGTTCGTGGGCGTGCTGGTGCCCGCGCTCATCGACCAGGCCCGCACCGCGACGGTGCAGCACCAGATCGACGGGATCCCCGACGTGGGTCGATCCCTCACTGCGGCGTACTCCGGCATCGCCGGCCTGGAGGGGACGTCGACAGTCGATGCGTGGTCAGGGCCCCTGGGCGTCGTCGCAACGGCCCGGGACAGGCAGCCCGAGCCGCTGCGGAGCGTTCTCGGCGCTCCTCGGATGATCGGCGCCTTCGGCGCGACCGGCCTCTTCGCCGACCGGGCCGTTCCGAAGAACCTGGTGCAGCTCGTCATGGATCCGGGGCTCGCGCGGCGCAGCGTGCTCGTGCAGGGCGAGTACCCGAAGAGCACGGATCCGGCAGAGGGGATCGAAGTGGTGCTCACGGCGCAAGCGGCCCGGGCGCTGGACTGGAAAGTCGGCGAGACCCGGCACCGGCAGGATCTCGTCGTGCGGCTGACCGGCCTGGTGGCACCGAACGGCAGTGACGAGCTCGACTGGAAGATGTTGGTCGGCTCGGTCGAGCCCGCCATCAAATACACGTCGGACGGCGACATCATCCTGCAGACCGTCGGCTTCATGGCACCGGACGAGGCGGGGATGCTCGGCGAACTGCGTGCGGAGACCTCCACCTTCTCCTGGATCCCCGTGCACAAGGAGGCGATTGATTCGGGCAGCGCCGCGAAGGTCGGCGCGCAGCTGCGACTTTTCCTGGCGAACCCGATACACGTCGGGGCGGTGGGCTCGTTCTACGACCGCGGGTTGGTCTACGTCACCCCGGTGGCGGATGCGCTCGATCGCGGAGTGGCGAGGGCTGATGCGCTCGATGCGGTCGTCGCGGTCGCTGCCGTGGGTCCTCTCGCGGTGGCTGCGGTGGTGCTGAGCCTTGCCGGACGGCAGCTGGCACTGCGTCGCTGGCGGGCCGCCGCGCTCGCCCGCGCCCGGGGCGCGTCGTTGTCGCAACTGTCCGCGGTCCTCGGCGGGGAGGCGCTCGTGCTCGGGGCGCTCGGCGCGGGAATCGGGCTGGCGGTCGGGGCGGCGCTGTCGCCGCAGGGACCGCACGCTCTGGCCTGGCTGGTGGCAGCGGTGCTGGTGCTCGTCCCGGCCTGCACCGTGCCGCTCACCGTCATCGCGGACCTGCGCCGTGCTGAACGCCGTGACGGGAGTGGACAGCGGGCGCGGCCGTGGCGGCGCATGCTCGCAGAAGCCGTCGTCGTGGTGCTCGCCGTCGCGTTCGCCGTCCTCCTCCTGAGCCGTGGCGAGGCGGTCCGGGCGGATCCGGTGCTGCTCGCGATGCCGGTGCTGATCGGCGCGGTGGGCACGGTGGTGGTGCTGAGGCTGCTCCCGCTGCTGCTGGACGGGCTGCACCGCGCCGCCGGGCGCCGCACCGGGCTGATCGCTCTTCTGGGCCCGGCCCGGGCTCTGCGCGATGCCGCGCTGCGCACCGCGCCGGCGCTCGCCGCCGTGATCGGCATCGCGGTGGCGGTCTTCTCGGTGTCGTTCGCGGCGACCGTCTCGGACGGCATCAGCCGCACGGCGCGGGACGCCACCGGCGCGGACGTGGCCGTGTCGATGCCGTACTTCGAGGACGCGCAGATCGAGGCCGCACGGAAGATCCCCGGCGTCGAGGCGGTCGCGACGCTGGACGCCGACGAGATCGGTCAGGGCGCCTCGTCCGGTGCTTCCGACCGGGTGCGCGTCTATGCGGTCGACCGGGATGCCTTCGCGCGAGTGCAGCGGGGCTCCGACGGCGCCCTGCCGCTGCCCGCGTCGCTGGCGTCGGCATCGGGTGGATCCGTGCCGGTCGTCGCCTCGGAGCAGCTGCTCGCGCAGTTCGGCGACGCGCTCACGGTGAACGGGCACGCGGTGCAGGTCGTCGCGCGCACCGCGCAGCCGACGCCGTTCGGGAGCGCGGAGAAGTGGGTGATCGTCGACCGTGCGAACATCGACAGGCTCGGCGTCGCCTCGCCCCTGGTCACGAGACTGTTCGCCTCCGTGGCGCCCGGCCACGACCCGCGTGCGGTCGCGAAAGCGCTGACGGCGCGGCTCGGCGCGACAGCCACCGCCACGACGGCCGAGCAGATCATCGCGCAAGCGGCCTCGGATCCGGCGTCGTCCGCGCTGCGCGTCGCGCTGTTCGTCGCGACGGCGATCGTGGCGATTCTGCTCGTCTTCGCCATCATGCAGACACTCCTGCTCGGATCCACGCCGCGCGCCCGGCTGCTCGCGCTGCTGCGCGCCGTCGGGTATCCGCGGCGGGCGGAGCTGCCGCTCGTGGCCTGGGAGGTGGGGCCGGCGCTCGTCGTGGCTCTTCCCGTGGGCGTCGTCTGCGGCCTCGCGATGTCGTGGCTCGTGGTCGGGGCGCTGGACCTGCGTGGTTTCACGGGAGGGCAGAACGCCCCCGCGCTCAGCCTCCCCGTGACCTGGCTGGCCGCGACGGTGCTCGGCTTCGCGGCGGTCACCGCGGTGGCCGTGCTCCTGGCGACGGCTGCGGCGATGCGGCTGCGCAGCGCGGATGCGATCAGGGTCGCGGATGACGAGGGATGACGGATGACGGCCGAGGAGAAGGACGCCACGGCGACGAGGGACGAGGGATCATGACCGCACGGAGAGGGAGCTGGCGATGACCGATGTCGACATCGCATGCGAGGGACTGGTGCGCATCTTCACCGCCAAGGGCGTGGAAGTGCAGGCGCTGCAGGGCCTGGACCTGCGCGTGGGGGCCGGGGAGATGGTCGCCCTCGTCGGCGCCTCCGGATCCGGCAAGTCCACGCTGCTCGGCATCCTCGCCGGGCTCGACGCGCCGACCGCCGGCAGCGCCCGCGTGGCCGGGCACGACCTGGTGACGATGCGCGCCGCGGAGCGACTGCGCTATCGCCGTCGCAGCGTCGGCTTCGTCTGGCAGCAGTCCGGGCGCAATCTGGTTCCGTATCTGACAGCGCGGGAGAACATCGCGTTGGCGCACGGCGTCGCCCGCACCGTGCCCGCGGGGGAGCGCGCCGGTCGCGCGCAGGCGCTGCTGGAGCTTCTCGACGTCGCAGAAGTGGCCGACCAGCGGCCTGCACAGCTGAGTGGGGGCCAGAAGCAGCGCGTCGCGATCGCCGTCGCGCTCGCGAACGAACCACGCGTGCTGCTCGCCGACGAACCCACCGGCGAGCTGGACGAGCGCACCAGCGCCGATGTGCTCGCCGCGATGCAGGCCGTCAACACCGAGCACGGCGTCACGACGCTCATCGTGACCCACGACGCCGCGGTGTCCGAGCACGTCGACCGGACCGTGCGGATCCGCGACGGCCGGACCTCGACCGAGACGCTGCGCAGCACCCACACCGACGACGAGGGGCGCGAGGTCCGCACCGCGCAGGAGTTCGCGGTGCTCGACCGGGCCGGCCGCATGCAGCTGCCCGGCGAGTTCGTGAGTGCGCTGGACCTGCGCGACCGTGTGCGCCTGACGCTGGAGCCCGACCACGTGCGGGTGGCGCCGAGTGCGGCGTCCCCGCAGGAGGAGCAGTCATGACCGAGGTGCTGCGCGCGGAAGGGCTGACTCGGGTGTTCCCCGCGCCCGGCGGCGATGTCACCGCCGTCCGCGACGTCGATCTGACGGTCTCGGCGGGGGAGCTCGTCGTGATCACCGGGCGCTCCGGATCCGGCAAGACCACGCTGCTGACGATGCTCGGCGGCCTGGACCGGCCGACCAGCGGACGGGTGCTGCTGGATGAGCACGATCTCAGCGCCGGCGACGCGAGCCACGTGCTGGGGGAGCGGATCGCCTCGATCTTCCAGACCGCGGGTCTGCTGCCGGTGCTCTCCGCAGCGGAGAACGTCGAGGTTCCGCTGCGGATCCGCCGCACGCCCGTGGCCGAGCGCGAGCAGCGCGTCGCCCGGGCGCTGGAGGCGGTGGGACTGGCGGATCACGCACGGCAGCGCCCGGCCGAACTCTCCGGCGGGCAGCAGCAGCGCGTCGGGATCGCCCGCGCACTGGTGATGGATCCGGCAGTGCTGATCGCGGATGAGCCCACCGCGCAGCTGGACAGCGAGACCGGGGCGCAGATCATGGATCTCATCGCGGGCCTCGTGCACGAGCGCGGCACCGCCGCGATCGTGGCGACGCACGATGCCGCCATGCTCACCCGCGCGGACCGGGTGCTGGATCTGCACGACGGCGTGCTGCACGAGCTCGGCCCCCGTGCGCTCGCGGCGAAGACGGGGCACCGCTGACCGACCCGGTCGTTACTGACAGCGAGACTGCATCTGAGTCACGAGACTGCAGTTCTGCCACGCAGTCTCGTCGCACAGATGCAGTCTCGCGGATCCGAGGTGCGTATGGAATCCGTGCATAATACTTGTGCACAGATTCTGTGCGTGCAAGCATGAGGGCATGGACACTCCGGAACACCCCGTCGGCATGCGCCTCGACGAACGCGCGGTGCGTGTGCTCGCCCATCCTCTGCGCTCCCGCCTCCTCGGTGAGCTGCGCGTGCACGGCCCCGCGACCGCGACCGAGCTCGCTGCGGCGCTGAGCACGAACACGGGAGCGACGAGCTATCACCTCCGCGCCCTGGAGGACGTCGGTCTCGTCGCCGACACCGGCGATGGCGCCGGGAAGCGACGGATCTGGCGAGCCAGCACCGACTACCACTCCTGGAGCAACTCCGACTTCGCCGACGACGAGGACGCGCAGGCCGCGTTGGGCTGGCTGCGCCGCGACTACGTGCGGCAGTTCGCCGCGCGTGCCGAGCGCTGGCTCGACGCTGAGGGCTCGTGGCCCGCAGCGTGGGTCGACCGCCTCGGACTGGAGGACGTGCTGCTCACGGTGACGCCGGATCAGCTCGCGGAGTTCCACGCCGAGTTCGAGGCGCTGGCCGAGAAGTACCGTCGCATCGGGGAGGGCGACCGGGCGTCGCGACGGGTGCACGTCGTCGTGCAGTCCACGCCGATCGACCTCGACCCGCCGGAGGAGTCGTGACTGCCGGCGTCGTGGGCGCCGCGGCCGGAATCGCGATCGCCGCGGCGCAGCGGCGTCTGCTCCTCCTCTCGGCGCTGCGCTGGCTCCCGGTCGGCGTGACGCTCGGGGTGACGGTGCTGCTGCCGCTCGAGCGCGGCCTGTCGATCGCCGAGATCGGATCCATCCTCGCCATCCAGGGTTTCGTGGCGCTCGCGCTGGAACTGCCCACCGGCGCCCTCGCCGACACGCTCGGCCGTCGCCCGGTGCTCGCCGCGTCCGGAGTGCTCGCGGTGGTGGCCGCCGTGCTGTTCCTGCTCGCCGACTCGTTCGCGCTGTTCGCCGTGTCGCTGCTTCTGCAGGGCGTGTTCCGCGTGCTCGACTCCGGGGCGCTGGAGGCCTGGTTCGTCGATGCCGTGCACGAGCACGATCCGCACGCCGAGGTGGCGCGCCCCCTCGCACGCGCCGCCACCGTGCTCGGCGTCGCGATCGCCGGCGGTGCGCTGGTCGGCGGCCTCCTGGTGGCGTGGCACCCGCTCGCCGGACTGTCCGCGCTCGTGCTGCCGCTGGTCGTGGCGATCGGACTGTACGCGGCCTACACGGTCCTCGTCATCGCGCTGGTCCGGGAGCCCCCTCAGGAGGGGGCTGAAACGATGCGGGTGCTCCCGGCCATGGCGCACGCCGCGCGGCAGGCCCCGCGGACGATCGCGGACGGGCTGCGCCGCGCGGTGCGCTCCCGGGTGCTGGCGGGTCTCGTGCTCGTCGAGGTGTTCTGGTCGGTCGCGAGGATCGCCTTCGAGACGCTCACCCCGGTGCAGCTGGAGGACCTGCTCGGCGGAGAAGCGGCGGCCGCCGCGGTGTTCGGGCCGGCATCGGCCGCCGCGTGGGGCTTGTTCGCCGTCGGATCCCTGCTCGCCAGCAGGCTGAGCGGCGTGATCGGAGTGGCCTGGACGGCGATCCTGAGCCGGATCCTGAACGGAGCCTTCGTCGTCCTCATGGGGCTCTCCTCGGGGATGGTCGGCCTGCTCATCGGCTACGGACTCACCTATCTCGCGCACGGCGCCGCCGGCCCCATGCACGCAGCTCTCCTGCACCGCGAGGCGGATCGGTCCACCCGGGCCACGGTGCTCTCGTTGAACTCCATGGTCTCCGGCGGGGCCTACAGCATCGGGCTGCTGGTGCTGACCGCGTTCGCCGGAGCGACGTCGGCGGCGACCGCGACGATCGTCGCCGGGGCGTTCAGCATCCTCGGCGCGGCCTGCTATCTGCCTGCCCTGCGCCAGGAGAGGGCGTCCGCTGTTAGCGTGAGCGGATGATCACCCGTGCTCCGCTGACCGCCACACAGGTGGTCGAGAGGATGTCCCGCGGCGAGAGCAACGTCATCGACTCGCGCACGAGCCGCAGCTTCGGAGAGATCTTCCGGGCGAACGCCTTCACCCGCGTGAACGGCATCTACCTGGTGATGTTCCTGCTGATCCTGGGCACCGGCTACCTCATCGACGGACTGTTCGGACTGCTCATCATCGTCAACAGCGTGGTCGGCATGGTGCAGGAGATCCGGGCGAAGCGCACGCTGGACCGGCTCGCGCTGCTGAGCAAGGCTCCGGCCCGTGTGGAGCGGGCCGAGGGTGTCTCGGAGATCGATGTGGAGCACCTCGTGCTCGACGATGTCGTGCTCGTCGCCGCGGGAGATCAGATCCCGGTGGACGGCGAAGTGCTCGATGCGACGGGCTTCGAAGTGGACGAGTCACTGCTCACGGGGGAGTCGGAGCCGGTTCTCGCCGGAGCCGGATACGAGCTCAAGTCGGGCAGTTTCGTCGCCGCGGGATCCGCGAGCTTCCGCGCGACGGCCGTCGGGGAGCACGCATACGCCGCGCGGCTCGCCAAGGAGGCCTCGGAGTTCCGCAAGCCCTCCTCGCAGCTGCGCGCCGGGATCGACCAGATCCTCAAGTACGTGACCTGGGCGCTGATCCCGGTGGGCGTGCTCACGATCATCAACCAGATCTGGGGGCATGCACAGGACTGGCGCAGCGCGGTACGGGGGCTGGTCGCCGCGCTCGTGCCGATGGTGCCGGAGGGCCTCGTGCTGATGACGAGCGTCGCCATGGCGGTGGGTGTGATCCGCCTCGGCCGTCGGCAATGCCTGGTCCAGGACCTGCCTGCGATCGAGCAGCTCGCCCGGGTGGACGTCGTGTGCACGGACAAGACCGGGACGTTGACCGAGGACGGCATGCGGGTGGGGGCCGTGGAACGGCTCGGCACCGACGGCGCCCGCATCGAGGCGGCGCTCGCTGCGATCGGGCGCGCGGAGGGCAAGCCCAACGCCAGCATGACGGCGATCCTCGAGCATGTGGGCGACGTGCCGGCTCTTCCGGTGCAGACGTCGATCGCGTTCTCCTCGGCGCGCAAGTGGGCGGCGATGCAGACGGCGGATGCCGAGACCGGCGCGGTGGAGAGCTGGGTGCTCGGCGCGCCGGACGTCTTGCTGTCTGTCGGCGACGCCGCCCGCACCCGTTCCGACGCGCTCGCCTCGGAGGGGCTGCGCGTGCTCGCTCTCGCGCGCACCGCGTCCGCCTTGCCGGGCGCCGAGGCCGCGGGAGACGGTCTCCCCGACGGACTCACCGCCACCGCGCTCGTGATCCTCGACCAGCGGCTGCGCGCCGAGGCGCCGGGTGCGATCGCCTACTTCGCGGAGCAGGACGTGGCGATCAAGGTCATCTCGGGCGACAACGCGGCCGCGGTGGGCGCCATCGCCGCCGAAGCCGGAGTACCCGACGGGCGCAATGCCGTCGACGCGCGCACCCTGGATCCGGACTCCGCGCACTTCGACGCTGAGGTGCAGGGCCGCACGGCGTTCGGCCGGGTCACCCCCACGCAGAAGCGCGCGATGGTGCATTCGCTGCAGGGCGACGGTCACGTCGTGGCGATGACCGGCGACGGGGTCAACGACGTGCTCGCGCTCAAGGACGCCGATGTGGGCGTGGCGATGGGATCCGGCTCGCCGGCCGCGCGCGCTGTGTCGCGCATCGTGCTGCTGGACAACTCGTTCGCCACGCTGCCGCACGTGGTCGCCGAGGGGCGCCGCGTCATCGGCAACATCGAGCGGGTCGCGACGCTGTTCCTCACCAAGACGCTGTACTCGATCCTTCTGGCGCTGCTGGTGGCCGTCACCGCGGTGCCGTTCCCGTTCCTGCCTCGGCACGTCACGCTCATCGCGTGGTTCACGATCGGGATCCCGGCGTTCTTCCTCGCCCTCGCCCCGAACACGGCGCGCGCGCAGGACGGCTTCGTGCGCCGCGTGCTGGATGCGGCGGTGCCGGGCGGAATCGGCGCGGCACTCGCGTCCTACGGTGCGTATCTGACCGCGCGCACGGTGTTCGGGACGGGGCACGCCGAGGGCAAGCTGACCTCGTCGACGGCGTTCCTGGCCCTCGTGATCGTCGCGTTCTTCGTACTGATCAGCGTGGCTCGCCCGTTCCGGCCGTGGAAGATCGGGCTCGTCGGCGCCATGATCGGCGGCATGCTCGTCGTGATCCTCACCCCGTTCGGATCCAGGGTGTTCGACGTCGATCTGCATGATCCACGGGCGGTGCTGATCGCGTGCGCGTTCGGCGCCGCAGGGATCGCCGCACGGTTCGGCGCCAGAACCGTGCTGCGCGCGATCTACGGTGCCGTGTCCCGCCGCCGGCAGCGGCGCGAGGCGGCCGTCCGCTCCTGACCTCGGGGGCGCGGGCCTACTCCGCGCGGGCGAGCACTGCTCGTCGGGCCGCGCGTATCCGGCTGACGTGCGCACGCTCGGCGAGCGCCGCCCCGATGCCGCCCACCTGCCGGGCGAGATCCTGTGCCTGCCGCTCCACGAGCGCGTGGAAGAGTGCGGCCGCGACGAGACTCAGGGGGATCCCGACCAGGCACGCGAGCCACCACTGCTCCGCGCCGAGCAGGTAGCAGAGCGACGCCAGGATCGGGGCGTGCACGAGGTACAGGCTGAACGACACCTTCCCCAGCCACTGCATCGTCCGGGTCTCGAGCAGCCGGTGTGCGCCTGGCCACACGATGGCGAGCACGACGAGCAGCGCGGCACCGGCACCGGCGAGCGCCCACAGCACGTCCGCCACGACCGTGTCCCCGGTGAGCGGACGCGCCAGCCAGCTTGCGATGAGCAGGACCGAGGCGGCCGCCGCAAGCCAGGGGAGGGTCCGGCGCACCCGCGCTCGGTCGGCCCAGGTCTGCAGATCCGCGAAACGCACGGCGATCAGGGTGCCGAGCAGGAACACGGGCAGGTAGGCGAGCGCGGAGTTGCCCGTCGTGCGTCCCAGGAACATGAGGACGACGGCCAGCGCGGCCGCGGGCATCGCGAACCGGCGCACGCGCAGCGCGACCCAGAGGTACAGCGGCAGCAGCAGCGAGAAGAACAGCTCCCAGCGCAGCGACCACAGCACGTTGTCGATCGGATAGTCCGATCGCAGCAGGGTCATCTGCGAGAGCACGTCGCCGGCCGACACGCTGGTCGCCTGCGCGTCCTGCATCCACGAGTCCTCGGGCATCGTGGACGCATCGCGCGGGATCAGTTGGACCAGCAGCGCGGCGGAGCCCAGTGCCGCGATCACCGGCACGTACAGCCGTACCAGGCGCGCCGGGTAGTACCGCGCCCAGGAGAAGCCCGTCCGCAGTGCAGGCAGGGCGACGACCATCCCGGACAGCACGAAGAACACCATGACGGCCTCGGATCCGGCCAGCAGCAGCTTGAGCGGGGACTGCGTCAGCAGGGCCCAGCCGGCAGGATCGATCCATGGCTCCGCGATCAGCGAGGCATGGTGGATGAGGACGATCCCCGCGGCGAGACCGCGGAGTCCATCGAGAGACCTGATCCTGCTGTTACCGTTCCGTGACATCCCTTTCCACGGTAGGGACCGAGTCTGGACGCCTCCTGGATCGCGCCTCAGAGCCCGCAAAAGGGGCGGGTTCAGTCCTCCGCGACGACCACGACCTCGCCGCCCGTGAGCGCGACGAGCTCCGCAAACGACAGGGGCATGACGGTGTGCGGGGTGCCTCCGGCGGTCCAGACGATGTCGTAGTCGCGCAGCGCGGCGTCGATGACGGTGCGCACCGGAGCGGGGTGGCCGACCGGCGCGACGCCTCCGATGGCCTGCCCCGTCACCTCCCGCACGGTCGCCGCGGGCGCCATCGCCACCGACTTCGCATCCACGGCCTCAGTGAGCAGGCCGAGATCGACGCGGTGCCGGCCGCTGGTCATCACGAGCAGGGGCTCGCCGTCGGCGAGGAAGAGCAGGCTGGAACCGATCGCCCCGACCTCGCAGCCCAGTGCCGCGGCGGCCTCGACGGCAGTACGTGCGGAATCGGGCAGCTCCCGCACCTGCGCAGCGAGGCCCGCGGCGCGCACGTGCTCCTGCACGATCCTGCTCCGCTCGGGGAGGGCGGCGGTCTGCTCTGACGTACGACCAGGCTGCTCTGTCATGCGACCATGCTGGCACAGCGTCCGCGCGCCCCGGCACCGGCTCGGGGCATGGAACGATGGAAGCATGAGCACCGCCAACCTCACCTGCACCGAGACCGCCGCGCGATCCGCGGCGGTCGACCTGCACCGCATCCGGCTCGAGCTCGACGTCACCGGCGCGCTCGACGCGGCGAACACGGGGTTCCCCGTGACGACGACGCTCGAATTCGATGCGACGACCGCCGAAACCTGGGCGGACTTCCTCGGCGAGGCCGTGCACGAGGTCGTGGTGAACGGGCAGTCCCGCGATGTGGAATGGGACGGCGCGCGGATCCGGCTCCGCGGTCTGGTAGCGCACAACACCGTCGTCATCCGCGCGACCGGCGCATACAGCCGTTCAGGGGAGGGGCTGCACCGGTTCGTCGATCCGGTCGACGCCGGCGTCTACCTGTACACGCACGACGAGCCGGCCGACGCCCGGCGGTTCATGGCGTGTTTCGAGCAGCCCGACATGAAGGCGGCGATCACGGTCGTGGTGACCGCGCCGGAGGGCTGGGAGACGCTGTCGAACCAGTCGCCCGTCGCCACCAGCACCCGCGACGGAGCGCAGACGGTCGAGTTCGCGCCGACGCTGCCGCTGTCCAGCTACCTGACCTGCATCGCGGCGGGTCCCTATGCGCGCGTGTCGTCGGAGTGGCGCCGTGACGACGTCGTCGTACCGCTGTCGGTGCTCAGCCGGGCGTCGATGGCCGAGCACCTCGCCGCCGACGAGATCCTCGAGGTCACGCGGCAGGGCCTGGACTTCTTCGCCGAGGCGTTCGACTTCCCGTATCCGTGGGGCAAGTACGACCAGATCTTCGTGCCCGAGTACAACATCGGCGCCATGGAGAACCCGGGCCTGGTCACCTTCACCGAGTCGTACCTGTACCGGGGCGCCGCGACCCGGGCCCAGCGGCAGGCGCGGGCGAACACCATCCTGCACGAGATGGCGCACATGTGGTTCGGCGATCTCGTCACGATGCAGTGGTGGGACGACCTGTGGCTCAAGGAGTCGTTCGCGGACTACATGGGCTCGCACGCGTCGGTCGCCGCGACCGAGTACACCGACGCCTGGGTGGCCTTCGCGAACCGGCGCAAGGCCTGGGCGTACACGCAGGACCAGCTGCCCAGCACGCATCCGATCGTCGCCGACATCCCGGACCTCGAGGCCGCGAAGCTGAACTTCGACGGGATCACTTACGCGAAGGGCGCCGCCGTGCTCAAGCAGCTCGTCGCGTTCGTCGGCGAGGAGGCGTTCTTCGAAGGCGCCCGCCGCTACTTCGCGAGGCACGCGTACGGCAACACCACGCTCGAAGACCTGCTGGTGGAGCTCGAGCTGGCGTCCGGCCGCGACATGCGGGCCTGGGCACAGGCATGGCTGCAGACCACCGGCATGAGCACGGTGAGCATCGAGCGCGATGCGGACGGTGACGCCGTGGTCGTGCAGACCGACCCGCGACCGCACCGGCTGCAGATCGGCCTGTACGACCTGCAGGGCGACACGCTGGTGCTGCGCGAGCGGATCCCGGTCGATCTCGCCGAGGAGCGGACTCCCGTCGCCCTTCCCGATGCCGACCTGGTCCTGCTCAACGACGGCGACCTCACGTATGCGAAGGCGCGGCTGGACGAGCGCTCGCTGTCCGCCGTCGAGCGCGGGCTCTCCTGGATCGACGACCCGCTCGCGCGCGGCCTGATCTGGTCGGCGCTGTGGAACGCCACGCGCGACGGCGAGCTCGCCGTCGCGAAGTACCTGGAGATCGTCGTCGCGCACGCGCCCCGGGAGACCGACAGCTCGCTGCTCGGCGGGGTGGTGCTGAACGCCCCGTCCGCGATCGGGCACTATCTGCCCGAGTCTGAACGGGCGGATGCGCGGCGCGCCTGGCTGGATGCGACCTGGGCGGCACTCGGCGGTGCTGCGGCCGGCAGCGACGCCCAGCTGATCTGGGCGCGCGCGTTCGCCGCGGCGGCGGCGTTCGACGACAGCAGACGTCTCGACGTCTCCACCCTGCTGATCGGAGCGGGGCCCCAGGGACTCCCCATGGACGCCGATCTGCGCTGGGTGCTGCTGACCGCACTCGTGGCCACCGGCCACGCCGGGGCGGAGGAGATCACCGAGGAGCAGCTGCGCGACCACACCGCGAGTGGACGCACGGCGGCACTCGCCGCGGCGGCGTCGACGCCGAGCGCCGCGGTGCGCGCCGCCGACTGGCGGGCGGCCTGGGGCGACCTGACGCTCACGAACGATCACCTCGACGCCACCATCCGCGGTTTCGGGGCAGGCGGGCGCCGCGATCTCGTCGAGGTCTTCGACGTGGAGTACTTCTCGCGCATCGAGGAGGCCTGGAGCGAGCGCTCCATCGAGATCGCCCGGCGCCTCGTGATCGGGCTCTACCCCGAGACGGAGACCACCGAGCTCGTGGACGGCTGGCTCGACACGCACCCGGAGGCCCCCGCCGCCATCCGACGGCTCGTGCTCGAGCAGCGCGACCATCAGCAGCGCGCAATCCGGGTGCGCGAGGCGCAGGGTGTCCTCGCGGGCTGAGCCACGCGGCGTCAGGGCGGCAAGTCGCGGCCTCCGGATGCCGGAGCGCTCGGACCGGCGGATCTAAAGTGTGCGCATGACATTCGCGACGCTGGCGCTGCTGGTGCTGGTGGGACTCGCCGGTCCCCTGCTCTCCACGAGGCGCGCCTGGCGGATCCCGGTGATCGCCGGAGAGCTCGCCGCAGGACTCCTGATCGGATCGACCGGGTTCGGCTGGGTGGACGCCGCGGAGCCGACGTTCACGCTGCTGGCCCAGCTCGGATTCGGTCTCATCATGCTGGTGATCGGCTCGCACATCCCCGTCCGGGACACCGTCGTGCGCGCGGCGGTGGGGCGCGGAGCGGGCGGCGCCGCGATCGTGGCCGCGGTCGCCGTGGCGCTGGGCGTCGGGACCGCCTTGCTGTTCGGGACGTCGCACGGCGCCGTCTACGCCGTGCTCATCGCATCCTCGTCCGCGGCGCTCGTGCTGCCCATGCTGCAGTCCCTGGACATCTCGGCCGATTCCGCCGCGCAACTGATCGCGCAGATCGCGATCGCCGATGTCGCGTGCATCGTCGCGCTCCCTCTCGTGCTGCAACCCGAGAGGGTGCCGCTCGTCGCACTCGGCGGGTTGGGCATCGCCGTGGTCGGGGTCCTGCTCGTGGTGCTGCTGCGCCGGGTCGGCACGCATCGTCTGCGCGTCCTGCACGAGGTGTCGGAGTCGCGTCAGTTCGCGCTCGAGCTGCGCTTCAGCCTGCTCGCCCTGTTCGGGCTGGCCGGGATCGCTCAGTTCACGCACGTCTCGGTCATGATGGCGGGCTTCACCCTGGGGCTGGTTCTGTCTGCAGTCGGTCAGCCTCGTCGACTGGCCCGCCAGCTGTTCGGCATGACCGAGGGATTCTTCGGGCCGCTGTTCTTCGTCTGGCTCGGCGCCTCGATCAATCTGCGCGATCTCGGATCCCACCCGCAGATGATCCTGCTCGGTCTCGTGCTGGGTGCTGCGGCGGTCATCGCCCACCTCGCAGGGCGCATCACCGGCCTGCCCTGGGCGCAGGCGGTGGCCTCAGCGGGACAGCTCGGCGTCCCCGTCGCCGCGGTCGCGCTCGGCGTCGAGACCCGCGCACTGCTGCCCGGAGAGGGAGCCGCGATCCTGCTCGGAGCTCTGGTGGCGGTTGTCGCGTCCTCGGCGGCGGTCGCCGTCGTCTCGAGACGGAACGCCGCAGCGTCCCCGCGCGCCGGCGCGGAGGGATGACCGCGGTCAGACCTCGAGGTCGTCGCCGGGATTCAACGCGACGAAATCGCCGCCGTCCTGCTCGGTGGCCCATTTCAGGCGTGCGCGGTGCATGGTCGCACCGATCACCGAGAGCGTCATGTCGTGCGTGCCGAATGCGCGGCGCGGCTTCACGGCGAGTACGAAGTCGATCGCATCCCCGATCTTCAGCCAGGGGGCGCCGAGAGGTGCGGCGAGGGTGCCAACCGTGACACCCTCCGGGACGGCATACGAGTCACCGGGGTAGTACAGCTCGTCGTCCACCAGCACGCCGACGTTGTCGACGAGCGGGATCGAGGAGTGGATCTCGGCGTGCACGCCGCCGAAGAAGCGCAGCGTGAAGTCTCCCACGGTCACGGTGTCGCCGGGAGCGACCTCGGTGATCTCGTATCCCTCCGCGGCGCGCACGACGCCGGCGGGCGCGAAGATCGGCGTTCCGGGCGCGTCGCGCAGGATGCGATCCAGGTGGTCGGGAGTCCAATGGTCGGCATGCTCATGGGTGATCACGATGCCCACGAGGTGCTGCAGGTCGTCCAGGGGGAGTGTGAAGCTCCCCGGATCGATGAGCAGAGTCTGCCCGTGGTCCTCGACGCGGAGCGCCGCGTGCTCATGCTTGGTGATGCGCATTCCTCGAGCGTAATCCCGTGGGGCCGCGACACACCCGGGGTTCGCGTCGAGCCGGGCTCGATTTGGCGGGTGCTGAGCGTCATGTCATACTTGAACGGTTGTCGCGAGACGGAAACGGATCGCCAAGACGGCCCCATCGTATAGCGGCCTAGTACGCCGCCCTCTCACGGCGGTAACGCGGGTTCGAATCCCGCTGGGGTCACAGACAGCACACGAAAGCCCTCGGTTCGCCGAGGGCTTTCGTCGTCTCCGGATCGGGTGCGCCTCGGTATCCTCGAAACGTGGCTGAGCGACAGGGCATTCTCGCGTCGATCGAGAACGATTTCCCCCAGTGGTACCAGGACGTCCTGGAGAAGGCGCAACTGGCGGACAACGGTCCGGTGCGCGGCACGATGGTCATGCGCCCGTACTCCTACGCGATGTGGGAGGGGATGCAGTCCGCCATGGACGCGCGCATCAAGGCCACCGGTGCGGAGAACGTCTATCTTCCGCTGTTCATCCCGCAGTCCTATCTGGAGCGCGAGGCCGAGCACGTCGAGGGCTTCAGCCCCGAGCTCGCCGTGGTGACCCACGCCGGAGGCAAGGAGCTCGCCGAGCCGGTCGTCGTCCGTCCGACGAGCGAGACTCTGTTCGGCGAGGTCATGGCGAAGTGGATCCAGTCGCATCGCGATCTGCCCCTGCTGCTGAACCAGTGGGCCAACGTCGTCCGCTGGGAGATGCGCCCCCGGGTCTTCCTGCGCACCACCGAGTTCCTCTGGCAGGAGGGGCACACCGCGCACGCCACGCGGGAGGATGCTGCGGACTATGCGCGCCGCATCCACCTGGACGTCTACAAGGACTTCCTGGAGAACGTGCTGGCCATCCCGGTGCTCCCCGGCTTCAAGACCCCGTCCGAGCGCTTCGCGGGAGCGATCAACACCATGACCTGCGAGGCCATGATGGGCGACGGCAAGGCCCTGCAGATGGCGACCTCGCACGAGCTGGGGCAGAACTTCGCGAACGCGTTCGGCATCACGTTCTCCGACGCGGAGGGCGTCGCGCGGACCGCCTGGACCACGTCGTGGGGCTCGTCCACCCGCATGATGGGCGGGCTCATCATGTCGCACGGGGACGCGTCCGGCCTCGTCCTGCCGCCGCGCATCGCGCCGCACCAGGTCGTCGTGCTCGTCGTGAAGGAGGACGCACGCACCCTCGCGGCGGCGCAGACGATCGTCGCCGACCTCACGGCCGCCGGTGTCCGTGTGAAGCTCGACGACCGCACGCAGACGGGGTTCGGCCGGCGCGCGACCGAGTGGGAGCTCAAGGGCGTGCCGGTGCGCATCGAGGTGGGGCCGCGGGATCTGGACGCCGAAGAACTCACCGTCGTGCGCCGCGACCGTGCCGGCAAGCAGCGGTCCCGCTGGACCGAGGCCGTCCAGCGCGTACCCGCACTGCTGGACGAAATCCAGGCCGACCTCTTCGCCGCCGCTCGCACCCGCCTGGGTGACCGCACCGCACGCGTGTCCACCATCGCCGAGGCCCGTGAGGCCGCCCGGACCGGGTTCGCCGTCATCGACTGGAGCGCACTCGGCGAGGCGGGAGAGAAGGAGCTGAACCGGGATGCCATCACGGTGCGCTGCCTGCAGACTCGCGACGGCCGCCTGCCCGACCCGCACGAGCCGGAGCAGGATCTGGTGGCGGTCGTCGCGCGCGCCTACTGACCGCGGCCCGCTCCGGCGCGGATCGAAACCCGCGAGCCCGCGCGCGGAGCGGCGGCTCAGCTCATGTCGTCGGCCCGTGCGCTCTCGGCGACGACCGGGCGGTCGCGCCGGGTCCGGCGTGCGCGCACGATCGCCCAGACGATGAGCGCGACGACGAGCGCGAGTGCCAGCCACGGCAGGAGGAAGCCGAGCGCGATCACGAGGGCGTTCAGGGAGATGATGAGACCCTTCCAGCCGGCTGCGAGACCATCGCCGAAACCGGCGGGGTCGGCCGCCGCGGGAGCCTCGCGCACCAGCGTCACCTGTACGGAGGACATCGCCACCTGCGACTCGAGATCCTTCAGCTGCTGCTGGGCCGACTGCAGCTGGGTCTGACGGTCGGTGAGCGCGGTCTCGGCGGTGAGCAGGTCCGCCACCGAGGTCGCCTGCGACATCAGCTGGGTCAGGCGCGTGACGGAAGCAGTCAGCGAATCGATCTGGGCGCGCAAGTCGGTGGTCGCGGTGGTCACGTCGTTCGTGCTCACCGAGGTCGCCAGCACCGTGCCCTGCGTCCGCAGTGCGTCCATCACCGCATCGAGGTCCGCGGCCGGCACGCGCAGAGTCACCCAGCCGTCTCCTGTGGCTGGCGGAGCGATCCCGCCATCGGTCGGCACAGGTGCCTGCGCGGAGCCGATCTGCTGGCTCTCCACGAAGCCGCCGTGTTTCTTCGCGAGAGCGGCCAGCGCATCGGCCGCCTTGCGCACGTCGTCGACCTGGACAGTGGCGGATCCGGTGCGGATGACGTCGCGCGGCGCGTTTGCCGCGGGGGCGGAGCCACCCGCCGCGCCGGACGTGGCGCCCTCCGAGGTCTGCGCCAGATCCTTGGCGGCTCCGGTCAGCGGCTTCGCCCCCGACGACGCGTCATACGGCGCGGACGCGGCGGAACCGGATGATCCCGAGGAGAGGGATCCGGTGGCGTTCAGGATCGCGGGGGTCACCAGAACGCCGACCAGGAACGCGGCGGCGATGCCGCCCGCGGTCAGCCATCCACGGCGGCGAGTGCGGCGACGCGCCGTGGCGGAGCGGGCCTTCCCGGCGTTGCGCTCCTCGGCGATCTGCGCGAAGACGGCCTCCTCGATGCGGTCCACGCTCTCGTCGGACAGCGGAGGCAGCTCGGTCGGGGTGATGGTCATGATGCGGGCTCCGTTTCGGTCACAGCGCCGCGCAGGCGGGTGCGCACGCGGGAGAGACGGTTGCGGACGACGCCATGCCCGACGCCGAGCTCGGCGGCTGCGGCGCGGTAGTCCCAGCCCTCGGTCGCGCAGAGCCGGAAGATCTCCCGGTCCAGCACGCTCATGCCGCCCAGCTCAGCGGCGATGCGGTCGGCGAACTCTGCGGCGATGACCTGCTGCTCGACGTCGATCAGCGCGGGGACCTGCTCGTCCACGCCCGCGGCGGTGTGCGCCGCATCCCGCTGACGCCGGCGCAGCCGGTTGGCCGCCTGGAACCGGCAGATCGTCGCCAGCCACGGCAGCAGCGATTCGCCGGCCAGCTCGAGGCCCGGCAACTTGCGCCAGGCGACGACGAACGCCTCCTGGGTCACGTCCTCGGCATCGCCGGCGTCGCCGAGGATGCCGTAGGCGATCCAGTAGACGGGGCGGACGTACGCGCGGTACAGCGTGCGGAAGGCGGTCTCGCTCCCCGCCGCCGCACGTGCGACGAGCGTTCTGTCGTGTGCGTCGTGTGCCATGCCGGCTCCGTTCGGTGTCTCTCACTGATCAGTGTCGACACCGGCGGAATCGTCTCAGCCCTTGCTCACGATCGGCACATGCGGATCCTTCTGATGCCGCAGCCAGATCGTGGACAGGGCGGGGATGGTCAGCGTCGCCTGCGGGGAGCCGTTCTCGACATCGGCGGCGTACACGAGCCCGAGATTGCCCTGGCCGTGCCCGCCGAACTCGGCGGCGTCGGTGTTCAGGACCTCGGTCCAACCTCCCGCCAGCGGCAGATCGAGCCGCACACCGTGCCGAGTGGAGCCCGCGAAGTTGCTGATCACCGCCAGATGCCCGCCGTGCGCGTCGCGGCGTACGAACGCGACGATGTTCGGATCCCAGTCCGGCGCGCCGATCCGGGTGAACGAGCTGCTGTCGTGATCACGCTCCCACAGCGGCGCGTTCTGCCGGTACGTGCTGTTCAGGGCGCCCACGAACTCCTGCAGCTGACGATGGGACGGCTGATCGAGCAGCCACCAGTCGAGGCCCCGGTCCACGGACCACTCGGAGAGCTGGCCGAACTCCTGGCCCATGAACAGCAGGTTCTTGCCCGGGTGCCCCCACATGTAGCCGAGATACGCGCGCACGTTCGCGAGCTTGGCGGCGTGGTCGCCCGGCATCTTCGAGAGCAGGCTGCCCTTGCCGTGCACGACCTCATCGTGACTGATCGGCAGGATGTAGTTCTCCCCGAACGCATAGACGAACGAGAACGTCATCTCACCCTGATGGTGCGAGCGGTACAGCGGGTCGCGCTCGATGTACACGAGCGAGTCGTTCATCCAGCCCATGTTCCACTTGAACCCGAAGCCGAGGCCGTTGCGGTCGGTGGGCGCGGTCACGCCGGGGAAGCTCGTCGATTCCTCGGCGACCATCACGATCCCGGGATGCTTGCGGTAAGCGGTCGCGTTGACCTCCTGCAGGAACCGGATCGCCTCCAGGTTCTCCCGCCCGCCGTGCACGTTGGGCTCCCACTCGCCGTCGTTGCGGGAGTAGTCCAGGTACAGCATCGAGGCGACCGCGTCCACGCGCAGCCCGTCGGCATGGAACTCGTCCAGCCAGAACAGCGCGTTCGCCACGAGGAAGTTGCGCACCTCGTTGCGGCCGTAGTCGAAGATGAGCGTGCCCCAGTCCCGGTGCTCGCCGCGCCGCGGGTCCGGGTGCTCGTAGACGGGCTCGCCGTCGAAGCGGGCGAGCGCGAAGGCGTCCTTGGGGAAGTGGCCGGGGACCCAGTCGATGATCACGCCGATGCCCGCCTGGTGCAGCCGGTCGATGAGGTACTTCAGATCGTCCGGCTCGCCGTAGCGGTGCGTCGCGGCGTAGTAGCCCGTCACTTGGTAGCCCCAGGAGCCGGTGAACGGATGCTCGGCCACGGGCATGAACTCCACGTGGGTGAATCCGGTCGCGGTGACGTGCTCGATGAGCTCGTCGGCGATGTCGCGGTATCCGAGACCCGGACGCCAGGAACCGAGGTGCAGTTCGTAGACGCTCATCGGCTGTGCGACGGCGTGCGTCGCGGCTCGGCGGGTCATCCAGGCGCCGTCGCCCCAGGAGTACTCGGAGCGGGTGACGATCGAGGCCGTGGCGGGCGGTGTCTCGGCCAGCTGCGCCATCGGATCCGCCTTGAGGATCCAGTCGCCGTGCGGGGTGAGGATCTCGTACTTGTAGTGCGCGCCGACGTCGATGCCGGGAAGGAACAGCTCCCAGACGCCGCTGGAGCCCATCGAGCGCATCGCGTCGAGGCGTCCGTCCCACTTGTTGTGGTCGCCGACGATCCGCACCGCCTTCGCGTGCGGTGCCCACACGGCGAATGCGGTGCCCTGGTCGCCGTCGATGAAGCGCGGGTGCGCACCGAGCGCCTCCCAGAGGCGTTCGTGGCGACCCTCGCGGATGAGGTGCAGATCGAGTTCGCCGATGGTGGGGGCGTGCCGGTAGGGGTCGGCGGAGATCCAGTCGGGACCATCGCCGTAGGTCGCCTTGATCCTGTAGGCGCCGGTGGGGCCGGTCACCTCGCCCTCCCAGATCCCCTCCGCGAGATGCGTGAGGGGAACCTCGACGCCGCCGTCGAGCAGCACCGAGACGCCCTTGGCAAGAGGTCGCAGTGCGCGCACGATCGTGATGCGTCTTCCGCCCGACTCGGGTTGCGGATGCGCTCCGAGCACGGAGTGCGGGTCGTGGTGCGAGCCCGAGGCCACCGCCTCGAGCACAGCCTCATCGATCGCAGTGGTGATCATGGCTGCCCCTTCACATGGAGGATGTGCACCGGCTCCGTGAAGGCGTCCAGGCGCACGAAATTGTGATCCGTCCAGGTCCAGACGGATCCGGTGACGAGGTCCTCGACCTCGTACGCCGTTCCGGGCTCGACACCCCAAGCGAGAGTGTCGAGATGCACGGTGGTCTGCCGCACGGAGTGCGGGTCGACATTGGTGACGACGACGATCGTGTCGCTGGAGCCCGTGCCGGTGAACGGCGCGTCCAGGCGCTTGGAGAACACCAGGACCGCGTCATCGTCGCTCCAGTGCAGCTGCAGGTTGCGCAGCTGACGCAGCGCAGGGTGCGCGCGACGGATCTCGTTGAGCCGGGTGAGGTAAGGGGCGAGCGAACGCTCCTCCGCCTCGGCCTTCGCCCAGTCGCGCAGTTTGTACTCGTACTTCTCGTTGTCGATGTTCTCCTCGGAGCCGGGCCGGGCCACGTTCTCGTACAGCTCGTATCCGGCGTACACGCCGTAGAGCGGAGCGCCGGTCGCGGCGATCGCGGCACGGATCTTGTATGCCGCGCGCCCGCCGAACTGGAGGTACTCGGTGAGGATGTCAGGGGTGTTCACGAACAGGTTCGGACGCATGTAGTCCGCCGTCTCGTGTGAGACCGAGAGCAGGAACTCCTCCAGCTCCGCCTTGGTGTTGCGCCAGGTGAAGTAGCTGTAGCTCTGCTGGAATCCGACGGCGGCGAGACCTCGCATGGGCGCGGGGCGGGTGAACGCCTCGGCGAGGAACACCACATCGGGATGTTTCGTGTTCACGGTGCGGATCAGCCACTCCCAGAACCGCAGCGGCTTGGTGTGCGGGTTGTCCACGCGGAAGATCTTCACGCCCTGCGCGATCCAGTGCTCGACGATGCGCAGCACCTCCGTGTACAGGCCCACCGGATCCCGGTCGAAGTTCAGCGGGTAGATGTCCTGGTACTTCTTCGGGGGGTTCTCCGCGTACGCGATGGTGCCGTCGGGCAACTCCGTGAACCACTCCGGGTGCGCCTTCACCCAGGGGTGGTCGGGGGCCGCCTGCAGCGCGAGGTCGAGGGCGACCTCGAGGCCCAGCGCTTCCGCCTTCTCGACGAACGCGCGGAAATCGGCGAGAGTGCCGAGATTGGGGTGCACGGCGTCGTGTCCGCCCTCTGCGGCGCCGACGGCCCAGGGCGAGCCCGGATCGTCGGGCCCGGCGGTGAGCGAGTTGTTCGGCCCCTTGCGGTTGAGGCGCCCGATCGGGTGGATCGGGGGCAGGTACAGAACGTCGAAGCCCATCGCGGCGACCGCGGGAAGACGCTCGGCGGCGGTGACGAATGTGCCGCTCGCGATCGTGCCGTCGGCCCTGCGTGCGGCGCCCTCGGAACGCGGGAAGAACTCGTACCAGGCTGCGGCCCCGGCGATCGTGCGCTCGACGAGGATCGTCTGCCAGGGCGTCGCCGAGTCCAGGGCGGTGAGCGGACGCTCGGCGAAGAGGGCAGCGAGCTCCGGATCGGTCGCGACGGCGAGAGCCTCCTCGGCGGTCCCGTCGGGGGAGCTCAGCCCCTCCGCGACGGCGGCGAGGCGCTTGCGCTCGGGCTTCGGACGGGACTTGTCCTTCGCCGCGCGCGTCAAGAGCTGCGCCCCGAGCGCGCGCATCACCGCGACGTCCACCCCTGCCGCGATCTTCAGCTCCGCGGCATGCGCCCAGGTGGCGAACTCGTCGGCGAACGCCTCGAAGCGGAACGTCCACGCGTTCGTCTCGTCGAGGGCCACATCGACCTGCCAGCGGTCGGTGCCGTCGCCCCGCGGAGTGAGCCGATGCAGGCTCTCCTGGTGGTTCGGGGTGCGCAGCCGCAGATGCACCCCGATGATGTCGTGGCCCTCGCGGAAGGCCACGACCCGGAAGGGGATCACTTCGCCGGCGAACGCCTTGGGATGGAAGCCCTCAGGGGCCGCGGGGGAGGGATCCGCGAGCGGGATGCGCGTGGTCTGCGCGTCCGCCGCATCGTTGTCGGGCAGGGCGCGCACCGGGATCTGCGCGGTGCTGCGGAGAGCATCGGATGAGGACTGTGCGGCAGATCGTTCGGACACACCCCGAACCTACCGCGCTCCGAGGTCGGAAGAGGTAACGGGCGTGTCACTCCGCGCGGAACAGTCGCATCGACGTGCCCGGGAGCGCGATCACATCGCCCGGACGGTGCACGGTCTCGACCGCCGAGGGACGCTCATCCGCGCTCGACCACAGGGAGACGTAGCGCGTCACGTCCTCGAGGACGGGCAGGCGCACATCGATCGGCGCCTCCGTGCCGTGCACGATCAGCAGGATGCGGTTGAACGCCTCCTTGTCGGGTGTGGAGGCGGCCACGTACTGCAGCGTGCGGTTGCGGGGGTCGTTCCATTGCTCGACCTCCATCGTCTCGCCGTCCTGATCGAACCAGTCCATGACGGATGCGTTCGGGATGTGCTCACCGAGACGGGCGTAGAGCAGAGGGCGCAGCGCCGGATTCTCGTCCCGCAGCCGGGTGAGCAGCGACGCGTGCGCAAGAAGGTCCTGCTGCCACGGCTCGTGCTCCCAGTTCAGCCAGCTGAGCGCCGAGTCCTGGCAGTAGGCGTTGTTGTTGCCGCGCTGGGTGCGCCCGAACTCGTCTCCGGCGGTGAGCATCGGCACCCCGGCGGAGAGCATCAGGGTGCCCAGCAGGTTGCGCATGGCTTTGCGCCGCGCGGCGAGGATGGCCGGGTCGTCGGTGGGTCCCTCCGCGCCGTGGTTGAAGGCGCGGTTCATGTCGGCGCCGTCGTGATTGTTCTCGCCGTTGGCCTCGTTGTGCTTGACGTCGTAGGAAACCAGGTCGTGCAGGGTGAAGCCGTCGTGCGAGGTGACGAAGTTGATGCTGGCGAGCGGGCCGCGCTCGTCACTGAACGTGTTCGCGGATCCGGCGAGGCGGTTCGCGAATCCGCCGATGCCGGTCGGCGCCGAGGCGCGACGGGCGTAGTCGATGTCGCTGAGCCAGAAGTTGCGGACGCGATCCCGGTAGCGGTCGTTCCACTCGCTCCATCCGGTGGGGAAGTTGCCGGTCTGCCAGCCGCCGAGGCCCACGTCCCAGGGCTCGGCGATGATCTTCGCACCGGCGAGGACGGGATCCGTCCTGATCGCCTGCAGCAGCGGATGCTCCGGGGTGTAGGCGTTGCCCTCGTCCCGTCCCAGCGCGGTGGCCAGATCGAAGCGGAACCCGTCGACCTGCATCTCGGTCGTCCAGTAGCGCAGGGAGTCCAGCACCAGGCGGGCCGCCGCGGGCGTCGCGGTGTTCAGGGTGTTGCCGCAGCCCGTGGTGTCGATGTAGCTGCCGTCCGGCTGCTGGCGGTAGTACAGGGCGTTGTCGATGCCGCGCAGGCTCGTGCGCGGACCGCCGATGCCCTCCTCGTTCGTGTGGTTGTACACGACGTCGAGGATCACCTCGATGCCGGCCTCGTGCAGCAGTTTCACCATGCCCTTGAACTCGCGCAGCACGGCTTCCGGGCCGCCCTTGCGCGCCTCCTCGGTCGCGTAGGCCGTGTGCGGCGTGAAGAAGTTCAGGGTGTTGTAACCCCAGTAGTTCGTCAGGCCGCGGTCCAGAAGTCGCGGCTCCGACGCGAACGCCTGCACCGGGAGCAGCTCGACCGCGGTGATGCCGAGCTCGCGGTAGTACTCGATCATCGCGGGGTTCGCGACTCCGGCGTAGGTGCCGTGGAGGGCGGGAGGGACGCCGGGGTGGCGCTTGGTGAGTCCCTTGACGTGGCCCTCGTAGATCACGGTGCGGTCGAGGGGCGTCTTCGGCTTGGCGACGTCGCCCCAGTCGAATCCGTCGGCGATGACGACCGAGCGCCATTCCTCGTAGCCGTCGCCCTGGGCGAGGCCTCGGCCGTACGGGTCGAGCAGCAGCGTCTCGGGGTTGAACGTGTTGCCGGGACTGTGGGCTCCGTCCACGCGCAGGGCGTAACGCGTTCCGGGCTGCAGGAGCTCGGTCGTGATCTCCCAGACGCCTCCCGGCCGGCGCTCGAGCGCGAGCTGAGCGGTCTCCCAGTCCAGGTCGGTCTCATCGAAGATCACGAGCTCGATCGCGGACGCGTTCTGCGACCAGACGCGCAGCGTGGCGGTCCCGTCGTGGAGGCGGACGCCGAGGTCGTCCAGGGACGGGCTGCACAGGGAGCAGCTGTCGCCGTCGGGTGCCGGCGTCTCGTCCTCTATTGCATGCGGACACATGAGGGACAGAATACGCGGCACCAGCCGGTCGGGATGCCACCGCGTTCCGCGATCCGTGCCACCGAGTCCCGTCCCAGGGCGAGGTGCGAGAGTGGTGGTGTGCATTACCTGGATCATGCGGCCACCACCGACCTGCGGCCCGAGGCCGCTGAGGAGTGGCTGCGCGTCGCCCGTCAGACCGGGAACGCCTCCTCCACTCACGGCGCCGGGCAGCGGGCGCGCCGGATCCTGGAGGAGTCGCGCGAGCGCCTCGCGGCCGCGCTGGAGTGCGATCCGATCGAGGTCGTGCTGACCTCGGGAGGCACGGAGTCGGTCAACCTCGCCGTGCAGGGGCTGTGGCGCTCCCGGCCCGCAGGGCACGAGGCGATCCTGCTCCCGGACGGAGAGCACCACGCGACGCTCGACACCGTCGCCGCACTCGCCGCCGAGGGCGCCAGGGTGACGCCGGTCGCGCTGGACGCGGTGGGGCGGATCCCCGCCGCCGCCTTTGCCTCGGGGCTCGCATCGGACGACGTGGCCCTGGCCACCGCGCTCGTCGCGAACAACGAGGTCGGCACCGTCAATGACGCCGCCGCGCTCGCCGCCTCCGCCGCGTCGGCTCGCGTCCCCCTGCATCTGGACGCGGTCGCGGCCTTCGGACACCTGCCGCTGTCGTTCGTCGCTCTCCGGGGCGACGCGGCGGCGGGCGTGGGGCTCGTGGCGCTCAGCATCGCCGGCCACAAGATCGGCGCACCCACAGGCACGGGGGCGCTCGTCGTCGCCCGGACGGCCCGCCTCGCCCCGCTTCAGCACGGCGGGGGGCAGCAGCGCGGACTGCGCTCCGGCACGCAGGACGTCGCCGGGGCCGCCGCGTTCGCGCTCGCCGCAGAACTCGCCGTCGCCGAGCGGGCCACGGAGGCCGTGCGGCTGGGCGCGTTGCGCGATCGCCTCGTCGCCGGGATCCGCGAGCGGGTGCCTTCCGCCGAGCTGCTCGGGGATCCTGATCCGGCGGGGCGGCTGCCGGGCAACGCACACTTGCTGTTCCCCGGCGCGCCGAGCGAGAGCCTGCTGTTCCTGCTCGACGTGGCCGGGGTGTCGGCATCGGCCGGATCCGCCTGTCAGGCCGGGATCGCCGAGCCCTCGCACGTCGTCCAGGCGCTCGGACGCAGCCAGGTCGAGGCGCGCAGCGTGATCCGGTTCACGCTCGGGCGGACCTCGTCCGACGCCGATGTGGACGCCGTGCTCGCCGCGATCGGCGATGCGTACGAGCGGACCTCCGGCGGCGCCCGCTGACCTGCGGCGCCGATCCTCTCGAAGCGCCTGCCCAGCCATCCGCTCGTACACTGGATCCATGCGTGTTCTGGCGGCGATGAGCGGGGGAGTCGACTCCGCCGTGGCCGCTGCGCGGGCCGTCGAGGCCGGGCACGACGTGGTCGGTGTGCATCTCGCGCTCTCGCGGGCGGGCGGCACCCTGCGCACCGGCAGCCGCGGCTGCTGCACGATCGAGGATGCGATGGACGCCCGTCGTGCCGCGGACCTGCTCGGCATCCCGTTCTACGTCTGGGACTTCTCCGAGCGGTTCCGCGAGGACGTGATCGACGACTTCGTCGCGGAGTACCGGGCCGGTCGCACGCCCAATCCGTGTCTGCGCTGCAACGAGAAGATCAAGTTCGCCGCGCTCCTGGAGCGCGCGATCGAGCTCGGCTTCGACGCCGTGTGCACCGGGCACTACGCCACGCTCGTCGACGGCGAGGAAGGCCTCGAGCTGCATCGAGCTTCGGACGCGGCGAAGGACCAGTCCTACGTGCTGGGCGTGCTGAACGCAGACCAGCTCGCGCACACATACTTCCCGCTCGGATCCACGCCGTCCAAGGCGCTGGTGCGCGCGGAAGCCGCGGAGCGCGGGCTGAGCGTGGCCCAGAAGCCGGACAGTCACGACATCTGCTTCATCCCCGACGGCGACACCCGCGGCTGGCTGGCCGAGAAGGTCGGCGCCGAGCAGGGCGAGATCCTGGACCGGGGCGGCAACGTCGTCGGCAGCCACGACGGCGCGCACGCGTTCACCGTTGGCCAGCGCCGTGGACTGCGCCTCGGTGTGCCTGCTCCCGACGGCAAGCCACGGTTCGTGCTCGAGGTGCGTCCGGTGTCCAACACTGTCGTGGTCGGCCCCAAGGAGGCGCTCGCGATCGCCGAGATCTCGGGGGAGCGGCGTTCGTGGGCGGGAGCCGCGCCCACGACCCAGGAGTTCGTCTGCGAGGTACAGATCCGAGCCCATGCGGATCCGGTTCTCGCGCGCGCCTTCGTCTCGGAGGACGGCGTCCGGGTCGTGCCCGACGCCCCGCTCGACGGCGTCGCGCCCGGTCAGAGCGCCGTGCTGTACGTCGGAACACGGGTGCTCGGCCAGTTCACGATCGATCGCACGGTGTCGGCGGTGCCGGCCGGCGTCTGAGCCCGCTGTCGTCCGAGCCCGCTGTCGTCGCGGACGACCCGGGTTGTCGCCGACGTCATGTCGTGGTCGGCGCGCGCGGGACTCTGTGATGATGGGTGCACTGCCCGACGGAGGAGCCGCCATGACGAGGACGTACATCCGCGATTTCCATGGGGACGATCTGGACCAGATCGTCCGGCTGTGGGGGCAGGTCACGCGCGAGAACGAGTGGCCGATCTACTCGCTCGCCGAGGTGATCGCCTCGTGCCAGCAGGATCACGCCGTCGTCGCGGTGCAGGGTGAGCTGCTCGTGGGTGCCGCCGTCGGCCGCGGCGCGCACGCTCAGGGCTGGATCGTGTTCTTCGGGACGCTCGACGACGCCGGATCCGAGGTGAGCTCGTCACTGCTGCACGCGCTGGAGAGAAAGATGGCGCCGTTGGGCCTGGCGAAGCTCTCGGTGCTCATCCCCGAGGCTGATGGGCTCGGGGCGTTCACCGAGAACGGTTTCCATGTGCACCATTCCGTGCGCTACCTCGAGCGCGCGATGCCCATCCAGCGGCGCGAGATGGACGCTCTCAAAGAGGTCGGCGGACGCATCCTCCCGCCGCATCTGTGGGATCGCGTCGCCGGGATGACGCACGAGAAGACCCTGCTCGAGGAGCGTCTGGTGACTCCGCTGGCTCGACCGGATCTCGCCGAGAGGTTCGGGGTGGTGCCCCCGCGTGCCGTCATGCTGTTCGGCCCTCCGGGGACGGGCAAGACCACGTTCGCCCGAGCGGTGGCCTCCCGGCTGGACTGGCCGTTCGTGGAGCTGTTCCCGTCGCGACTGGCCGATGGCGGCGCGGGTCTCGCCGGGGGTCTGCGCGCCTCGTTCGAGACCATCGACGAGCTCGAGCACGCCGTCGTCTTCATCGACGAGGTCGAGGAGATCGCCTCCCGCCGCGGCGGCACGCCGCCGTCGCCGACGCAGGGGGTGACGAACGAGCTGCTCAAGCTCGTCGCCGACTTCCGCGACCGGGAGGGCCGGATCCTCATCTGTGCGACGAACTTCGTGCGTGCGCTCGATGCGGCGTTCCTCCGGCACGGGCGCTTCGACTACGTGATCCCGATCGGCCTGCCCGATGCCGATGCGCGAAGGGCGATCTGGGCGCGGTACATCCCGGTGGAGTCGGCCGGCGACGTCGATCTGGACCGGCTGGTCGCGGCCAGCGACGGGCTCACGCCCGCCGACATCGAGTACGCCGCACGGCGTGCATCCCAGGAGGCGCTGGCCCGGGCGCTGAGCGATGGTGCGCAGGCATCCGCGCTCGACACCGACGATTACGCGCGGGCTCTCGGGAGCACGAGGGCGACCGTCTCCGCAGACGAGATCGCCGAATTCCGGGCGGACATCGAAGCGATCGCCCGGCTCTGAGGATCCGGTGCGGCCGCCCGCAGATGTCGGCGCCCGCTCGTAGACTTCAGGGGTGTCGGAGAACATCTCGCTGGAAGCCGCTCGTGTCGAGGCCGAGGAGCTGACGACCCGCATCCTGGAGGCGAAGGACGCCTACTACGGGCGCGACACGTCGCTCGTCGACGACGCCACCTACGACGGCTGGATGCACCGGCTCGAGGAGATCGAGCGCGTGCACCCCGAGCTGCAGGGACAGGACTCGCCCACCCAGATGGTGGGTGCGGCCGAGGCGACCGGGCTGCAGACCATCGAGCACGCGGAGCGCATGCTCAGTCTCGACAACGTGTTCTCGCTCGACGAGCTGCGCGAATGGGCGGCCAAGACCCGGGCTGCCGCGGGCCGAGACGTCGCCTGGCTCACCGAGCTCAAGATCGACGGCCTTGCGATCAATCTGCGTTATGAGCACGGCGTGCTCACCTCTGCGGCCACACGCGGCGACGGACGGGTCGGCGAGATCGTGACCGAGAACGCCCTGCGCGTCGCCGGCATCCCCGAGCGGCTGAGCGGATCCGGTCATCCGGCGATCGTGGAGGTGCGCGGCGAGGTCTTCATCCCGGTTGCGGCCTTCGAGCGGCTGAACGCCGCACAGGCCGCCTTCCGGGACCGTGCCTACGCTGAGGCCCTGGAACGGTGGGAGGCGCGCGGCGGCGTCAAGAAGCCGTTCGATGAGGAGAAAGCACGCACAGCGGCGGCTCGGCGCTTCCCGTCGTTCGCGAACCCGCGCAACGCGGCGAGCGGGGGACTGCGCCAGCAGCTGGACAAGAAGGACGGCATGGAGCTCGAGGCGGGGCTGCTCCGCGTCGACTCGCTCGCGCTGTACGTGCACGGCATCGGCGCCTGGCCGGATCCGCCCGTCGCCGCGCAGAGCGAGATCTACGGACTCGTCGCGAGCTGGGGCCTGCCCACGAGCCCGCACACCAAGGTGTGCTCCTCGATCGACGAAGTGGCGGACTTCGTCGCGTACTTCGGCGAGCACCGGCACGACATCGAGCACGAGCTGGACGGCATCGTCGTCAAGGTGGACGAGCTCGACCTCCACGATGAGCTCGGCGCCACGAGCCGCGCACCGCGGTGGGCGATCGCTTACAAGTACCCGCCGGAGGAGGTGCAGACCACGCTGCTCGACATCGTGGTGTCGGTCGGCCGCACCGGCCGCGCCACGCCGTTCGCCGTCATGGCGCCCGCCCACGTCGCCGGCAGCGTCGTCCGCCAGGCCACCCTGCACAACAAGGACGTGGTGAAGGCCAAGGGCGTGCTCATCGGCGACACGGTGGTGCTGCGCAAGGCCGGCGATGTGATCCCCGAGGTGCTCGGCCCGGTGGTTGAGCGGCGGGACGGCTCCGAGCGCGAGTTCGTGATGCCGGAGCGCTGCCCCGAGTGCGGGTCGATCCTGGCTCCGGCCAAGGAGGGCGACATCGATCTGCGGTGCCCGAACACGCGATCGTGCCCCGCGCAGGTGCGCGGCCGCGTCGAGCACATCGGCTCGCGCGGGGCTCTCGACGTCGAGGCGCTCGGCGAGGTCACCGCCGCCGCGCTCACGCAGCCGAGCCACCCTGCGGTGCCGCCGCTCGAGACCGAAGCGGGCCTGTTCACCCTCACGCTCGAGCAGCTCGTGCCCATCGAGGTCGTCGTGCGCGACGCGGAGACGGGACTCCCGAAGGAGGACGAGGACGGGATCGTGAAGACCCGTGCTCCGTTCCGGCGCAACCCCACCGCCGCGGAGAAGAAGGAGGGCGTCAATGCCGCCCAGCCGTCCTCCCAGGCGGTCAAGCTGCTCGCCGAGCTCGAGAAGGCGAAGACCAAGGACCTGTGGCGTCTGCTGGTCGCGCTGAACATCCGCCACGTCGGGCCGGTCGCCGCACGTGCGCTGGCGCAGTGGTTCGGATCCCTGGATGCGATCCGCGCGGCCTCCCGTGAGGAGCTCGCGGCCGTCGAGGGGGTCGGCGGGATCATCGCGGACTCGCTCTTGGACTGGTTCACCGTCGACTGGCACCAGGACATCGTGCAGCGCTGGGCCGACGCGGGTGTGCAATGGGCGACGCCGGGACATCCTGGACCCGGGGCCGCGGCCGCGGAGGGCGGTGTGCTCGAAGGTCTCACCATCGTCGCGACAGGATCCCTCGACGGCTACACCCGTGAGGGGGCGCAGGAGGCGATCATCAAGGCCGGGGGCAAGGCCGCGTCGAGCGTCTCGAAGAAGACCGACTTCGTGGCCGCGGGACCCGGCGCCGGCTCCAAGCTCGCCAAGGCGGAGGAGCTCGGACTGCGGATCCTCGACGCGGCGCAGTTCCACCTGCTCGTGACGGAGGGGCCGGACGCGCTCGATTGACGGTGCGTTCGCGGCGGAATTCCGCGGATTTACGCGGTTCGGCTCTTCCATAGTTCGAACATAATTGCTAGACTCGGAGGATGGAACCCGCCCTCGACGCACTGTACGAGGAGCCGGCTGTTGCCGATGCTCCTCCGGTGGTCGTGGTGGACGAGACCTTCATCGCCGCGCGGATCCTGGATGGGTTGCAGGAGGATGATGTCGAGCTGAATCAGCGGGCGGTGCGGCGTGCGGAGCGGGTCGTGGAGGTCGTGGATCTGGCTCGCCGGCACCCTGAGATCTATACGGTCGGCGACGGCGCTCAGGATGCGGATCATGCGCGGCGGTCGGTGTTCTTCGATGTGGCGGTGCGGTTGCAGATCTCGGAGAACGAGGCCCGCTCGCTGGAGTGCACCGCGTCGACCGCTGCCGAGTATCTGCCGTTGTTGTGGGAGCACGCCCGGGACGGGTTCGTGTCCCTGCGGTTCGTGGAGGCCGCCGTCTCGGCGGTGTTGCGGTTGCGGGCTCCGGCCGGCGCGGATGCGTCCGCGCGGGCATACGCGAACGACGCGATTGCTCTGATCGACCAGACTGCGTCGAGGTGGGCGCTGCGCCTGCCGGTGAGCACGTTCCGGCGCCGGGTGACGGTCCTCGCCGACCGGTTGGATCCGACCCCGGCGGAGCATAGGCATGCCCGCGGGATGGTGGATCGGCGGGTGGTCGTGGACGACGCCGGCGACGGGATGTCCTGGCTGACGGCGCTGATCCCGACGGTGAAGACCACGGCGATCAAACGACGCCTCACCTCGACCGCGAAACACCTCCAGAAGGACCGCCGGGAGGGCCGCACGAGGGATCAGGTTCGTGCGGACTTGCTGTGCGATTGGCTGCT